>NZ_AKIS01000019.1:0-31421 GCF_000277005.1 Pontibacter sp. BAB1700
CATCCTGGTGATGGCTTTGCTAAGGGGGCTTTTTCTGTTTTTTGTGCGGCAGACAATCATTGTGATGAGTCGCCTGATTGAGAACGACCTCAAAAACGAAATTTACGAGCACTACCAGAGCCTGCCCCTGAGTTTCTACCGCAAAAACAACACCGGCGACCTGATGTCGCGCATCTCCGAAGACGTGAGCCGGGTACGCATGTACCTCGGGCCGGCGATTATGTACGGCATCAACCTGGTCATCCTTTTCCTGATGGTGATTCCGTACATGCTGTCGGTAAACGTGAAGCTCACGCTCTATACCTTGATTCCGCTGCCTGTTCTGGCCATCAGCATTTATTATGTCAACAACATCATCGAGCGTAAGTCCGACGAGATACAGCGCAGCCTCTCAGGTATAACTACTTTTGTGCAGGAGGCTTTCTCAGGTATACGAGTGCTCAAATCCTTTGTGCGGGAGGACGACTCGCATAACAATTTCACCAAAGCCAGCAACAACTACAAAGATAAGTCCCTGGAACTGAACTTTGTAAACTCGCTTTTCTTCCCGCTGGTGCTGTTTTTGGTGGGTCTCAGTACGATCATTACAGTATACATCGGCGGTCAGGAAGTGATGAATGGCAGCATTACCACAGGTAACATTGCCGAGTTTATCATATACGTGAACATGCTCACCTGGCCTGTTACCTCCTTGGGCTGGACGGCCAGCCTGGTGCAGCGAGCCGCCGCATCGCAGGCTCGTATTAATGAGTTTCTGAATACGAAAAATGATATTGTGTCGCGCGAGAATATCCGGAAGCCGATCGAGGGCGATATCGTTTTTGAGAACGTTGACTTTGTATACCCTGATACCGGTATACATGCCCTGAAAAACGTGTCGTTTGACATCAAGCATGGCGAAACCCTCGCCGTAATCGGCAACACCGGCTCGGGCAAAAGCACGATCGCCAACCTCCTGCCGCGCATGTACGACGTAACGGGCGGCCGCATCCTGATCGACGGCATCGATGTGCGCGATTACAACCTGGAGAGCCTGCGCAGCCAGATCGGCTACGTGCCGCAGGACGTGTTCCTCTTCTCCGACTCCATCCGCAACAACATCGGCTTCGGTTTGCCGAGCATCACGGAGGAGCAGATGGTGCAGTCGGCTAAGGACGCCGATGTGTACGAAAACATCATGCGCTTCCCGGAGCAGTTTGACACCAAACTGGGTGAACGGGGAATTACCCTTTCGGGCGGTCAGAAGCAGCGTGTCTCGATAGCACGTGCGCTGGTGCGGGAGCCAAGTATCCTGATCCTCGACGACTCGCTTTCGGCTGTGGACACCAAAACGGAAAACGCCATCCTTAACAGCCTGCGTCGTATCATGGCTAACCGTACTTCGATTATCATTTCGCATCGGGTATCATCCGTAAAGCTCGCGGATAAGATTCTGGTACTGGAAGACGGGGAGATTGTGCAGCACGGTACACACGAAGAATTGATACAGCAACAGGGCTTGTATAAGGTGTTGTATGAGCGCCAACTACAAGCGGAGGACTCTCAGTAGCTTTAGACTATCAGCTCGGTTTGCAACTGAAAACCAATGCCTTACCGCACAATCGTCAATAACCTGGGGAATTTTTTGATACAGAAACTGTTATAGGTACGTATAGCAAGTTTATATGACCTCATAAATCTCTATCTATGGCTATTGACATACAGCAAATCGGTAAAAGGTTCCGTTTTTACACCAGCATCAAAGAACTCGAAATGCCACAGCTTCTCGAGATGACGGGCAGCAGCGAAGAGGTACTTTCGAACATCCTTTGTGGCAAAAACTACATGCTCGATGAACTAGTGGGCATTGTAAAGAACTTTCATGACCTGAACACGCAGTGGCTTATTTATGGTGAGGGCAGTATGTTCAAGCCCATGGACGAGAATGGCGCCTGCAAAGACAATCACAAAGGGTGCCTCAAAAAAGACAAAGCTGCCTACCTGAAACAAATGCAAAACATGCTCATCGAACTCGATGCAGCTGAAGTAGCCAAAGGTCATCACGCCGATGTGGACGCATTGAAGGCCAAGTTGGAAGAATACAAAGCCAATCACCCGCAGGAGTAGCCCCCACATTTCGGGGAAGCCGGCTACCCAAACCCACCACTCCTTCTCACGGAACTTTTAAGCCCTGACAGGGCTGCTACAACAATGCCCCAACCTAAGATACTTGCTTAAGTTGGGGCATTATTACTTTAATAGCTTTTATCTCCTGACTCTTATACCTTCACCCGTATACCTTCCAGAATCAGATTGACAGTGTACAGCACTTCCCGCTCTATCTTCTCAAAATCAATGGAGGGCAGGTTGTGAAACTGAGCCCGCTGGAATTCTTCAAACTGAATCAGGTCTTTGACCACCATGATAGAATAAGCGACCCGATCGGCTTCGCATTCTATGAAAGTACCGCTGGCTATACCTTCTTTGATGACCGTGGCGTAAAAGTTTGACTCTTTGGCCCGTGATTCCCTGAAAAGCTCCTGAAACATGGTGCGGGTCTCGATGAGCACCTTAATGGAGATGGTGTGTTGTGTTACGATCTCCTGATAATAACGCAACGAGGAGCGGATGTAGCGTAACAGGCGTTCACGCGGATCTTTTTCCTGTTCGGCTATTTTCTTGATACGGTACAGACTATCCTTCCACTCCTGCGAAAAAGCCTCGATGAAAAGGACTTCCTTGCTCTTGTAGTAGTAATAGAGTGTCGGTTTCTTGAGCCCGATGGCATGGGCAATATCGTCCAGCGTGGCTTTGCTGTATCCCAGCCTGCCAAACACTGACTTGGCTGCCTCTAGTATCAGCTCCTTTTTTGCCTCTGCCTTTTTGCCCAATTTGTTTTGCTGCTATCGTTCCACGGGGAAAGGCATAGCCACTCCCCTATCACCAAAGATATAGAGATAATCTATACTTGCAAGCTACTCCTTTACAGGGACCTCCACTATACCTTGGTGGTCCTCCGGAAACCACTCTACGTAGAAGGTCTCCAGTTCCAGACTCTTCTCTTCGGCGTAGTTAAAAATGGCTTCGTAGAGTTTGTTAGGTGAAAGCATGTAATGGGCGTTTACTTCACCGCGCAGGCACGGCGGCCACCCGGTACTACCCGCAGTTCGTAATCAGCTGGCAACTGTACCGAGCTGTCAGGTATAACCACTCCAATAAACGCATCCACACTATCAGCCCGACCTTCCGGGTTGTTGTAGTAGATGTTGCCCAGCATACCTTCCAGCTCTTTTTTGTCAAGTACCTCGGCAGCTCTCCTGAAAGCGTCATTGATTGCATTGTCGTTTACTGAGCCTTTGAAAGAACGGCCTGCCATGTAGAGCTGCTCCGAGCTAACTTCGGTCACTTGTGCTGAGCTGAAACCTCCTAAATAGGCGTAAAAAGCCCCCACAATAACGGCTAGCACCGCCATTACTAACAAGAATTTCTTGTTCATAGATCGATCATGTTTTTATACTGCATGTGGTAGAGTTGGGCATAGTAACCCTCGTGGCGCAGCAGTTCCTCGTGGTTCCCCATTTCTTTTATCTCGCCCCGGTCCATCACGATTATCTTGTCCGCCTTTTGGATAGTAGACAGGCGGTGAGCGATGACGATGGACGTACGCCCATGCATGAGCTGGTCGATGGCGTACTGAATCAGTTCTTCAGTTTCAGAGTCGACGCTGGAAGTGGCTTCGTCCAGAATGATAATCTCCGGATTATAGACCATGGCCCGTACAAAGGAAATGAGTTGGCGCTGGCCTACTGATAAGGTAGCCCCACGTTCCATTACCTGATAGTGCAGCCCACCCGGCAGTCGCTCAATGAACTTACGGGCGCCCACCAGATCGGCGGCGTGCCACATCTGCTCTTCGGTGATAGCTTTGTTACCCAGGCTGATATTGTCGGCGATGGTGCCTGAGAACAGGAATACATCCTGCAGCACCACGCCTATGTGATGGCGCAAGACATCCAGGTTATATTCTTTGATATCGTGCCCGTCAATCAGAATCTGGCCACTGTTGATCTCGTAGAAGCGGTTGAGCAAGTTGATAACCGACGTCTTTCCCGCACCCGTAGCACCTACAAAAGCTACTGATTCGCCCGCTTTCACATCCAATGAGATATTACGCAGTACCCAGTCCTCGTCCTTGTAGGCAAACCAAACGTCCTTGAAATTCACGTTACCCTTGATCTTCTCCGGTGCGTAGCTGCCATTATCCGGAATCATCTCTTTGCTGTCGAGCAGGCGCATGAGACGCTCGGTACTTACCACGCCAAGCTGCAGGGTATTGAAGCGGTCAGCAATCATGCGAATCGGCCGGAAGAACATCTGTATGTAGAGAATAAAGGCCATCAGCGTACCCAGCGACACATCATTGTCAATCACGCCGTGGGCACCGTACCACACCAGCAAACCAAGACCTGCCGCACCAATAATCTCCGCCACCGGGAAGTAAACCGAGTAGTAAAGCACAGAGCGTACGTTGGCACGGGTATGCTCCTTGTTGATCTCCTTGAACTTCTCCATCTCGCGCTTCTCGTTGTTGAAGATCTGCACGATGCTCATACCCGTGATGTGCTCCTGTACAAAAGAGTTGAGCCGCGCTACGGCCGTCCGCACATCCTGAAAGGTGTCTTTTATCTTCTCCTTGAAAATATAGGTACTCACGAGCATAATCGGGAACGTGGACAAACTGACTAATGCCAACTCCCAATCGATGTAGAACATGAAACCGAGAATGAAGACCAGCTGCAGGATATCGCCAATCATGGCTGCCAGGCCTTCACTGAAAACATCAGAGAGCGTTTCCACGTCGGACACGTTGCGGGTTACGAGCGTACCAATGGGTGTGCGGTCGAAGAACTTAAGTCGCAGGTTAAGGATGTGGCGGTAGAGTTGCACCCGGATGTCGCGCACGACATGCTGCCCCAGCCAACCCGCGAAATAGGTATGGAGGTACTGCACAATAGCGTGCCCTACTAAGAGCACGGCCAAAATCACAAACATCTTGTTCAGGCCCTCCCAGTCGTTCTGCAGAATCTCGTTGTCGACGGTATACTGGATCAGGAAAGGACGCACCGCAGCCAATATGGCCGAAGCGAAGGTCAGGAACACGATGAAGTAGAACGTCTTCAGGTAGGGCTTCACAAAGGTGAAGAGCCGCTTTATGACGTCCGCATCGAATACCTTGCCTGTATTTTGTGGTTTATCTTCCAAGTTTGTTTTTCTGTTTCTGTTATTTGAGGAGGATTTTTGGGATTTTCTCAAATACCGTATCCTACCACCCCTAACCTCTCCTTGTCGCACGGAAGCTATGGAATAAATCACATATCAGCCCGGTACACCAAACAACGCTCCCCTGTTCTCCAGCTATATCCCTACGAGTACTACATGCTAACCGCCTGCAAAGTTAATGGTTTTTGCATCAGGATTTTCGGGATTTATCAGGCACCATTGTCAAAACAACAATGACCTAAAAGGCATAAAAAAGCCCTCCCCTGTTTTCAGGGGAGGGCTTGGGTGGGGGCTTATACCTATACCTCCGCTTCCACAGGTATTGCTACTTTCTCGAGCGCCTGCGCAATGTCAGAGATAATATCCTCCGGGTGCTCCACACCTACTGAGATACGAATCATGCCCTCGCCAATACCCATTACGGCGCGGTCGGCCAGACAGATATCAGAGTGCGTCATGGAAGCAGGGTGCTCAGCCAGCGACTCAGTACCGCCGAGGCTCACAGCCAACTTGATCAGCTTCAGGTTGTTCAGGAACGTGAAAGCTTCTTTCTCGCCGCCTTTGATGTCGAACGAAATCATGGAACCCGCCGCTTTGCACTGCTTGTCATAAATGGCCTGTTGCTGCGGATTGTCCTTCAGGTAGCCCAGGAAGTAAATCTTATCTACTTTCGGGTGCTCTTGCAGGTATGAAGCTACTACTTCGGCGCCACGAGCCTGGCACTCCATGCGGATTTTCAGCGTCTCGAGGCTTCGCATCAGCATCCAGCCGGTCCACGGGCTAGCCATGGAACCCATGAACGTACGCATGCCTTTTACTTGCTTCATCAGGTCGGCAGGGCCGGCGCAGGCACCCGCGATCAGGTCGGAGTGGCCGCCGATGTATTTGGTGGCAGAGTATAACACGAGGTCGGCGCCGTGCTTAAGCGGATGCGAGAACACCGGGCCCAGGAATGTGTTGTCCACGGCAACGACCACTTTCTTGTCGGCAGTTGAGTGCTTCTTGGCCATAGCAGCACATGCCTCAATATCGACCAGGTGGTTGGTTGGGTTGGCTGGTGTTTCAATGTAAACCATCGCCAGTTTGTCGGCCATACCTGACTCCTCCAGCATTTGCTCTACCTCTTCAATCGGAGTGTTAGCACGGAAACCCATACTTTTCACGCCGAACTTCGGCAGAATGTTTTTGATGTAGTAATCAGAACCGCCGTATATAGGCTCGCTGTGCAAAATCAGGTCGCCCGGCTTGAGCAGGGCTAAAAGCGTGGTGCTGATGGCGGCCATGCCGCTGGCGAACACGGCAGCTTCTTCAGCGCCGTCCCAGAAGCGGAGGCGGTTTTCGAGTATTTCAAGGTCGGGGTTGTTGAGGCGGCTGTAGATCAGGCCAAGCTGCTCTTCGGCGTGCTTCTCACGCAGGCCATATGCTAGTTCAAAAAATGCCTTGCCCTCCTCCGCGTTCTTGAAAACGAAAGTAGACGTCTGATAAATCGGCGCCTTCACGGCCATTTCTGACCACTCTGGGTTGTACCCGTAGCTCATCATTAAACTTTCGGGGCGCAGGTGCTTGCCGTTTAGATGGGGACCGTTTTGGTCTTCTGGTAATTGCATGCTATAAAGGGTTTGTTTTGGGTGATGTCTTGAATATATGCTCCGGATACGTCACCTTGGCCAGGTATAGCCCCTCTGAGGGTGCTGCCCCGCTGGCCTTGCTGCGGTCCTGACCAGCCACGATACGCTCAAAATCCGTCACTGTAAGCTTGCCGCGACCTACATCCAGCAACGTGCCTACCACCAGCCGCACCATGCCCCGCAAGAAGCGGTTGGCCCGGATCGTGAAGACAAGCTCGTCGCCTTGCTGGCGCCACACGGCCTCGTAAATGTTACAGCGGTAGTGCTTAGTATCGCCTTTCACTTTGCTAAAGGTCGTAAAATCCTCGTAACGAAGCAAAACAGTGGCCGCTTCATTCATCTGCTCCACATCCACAGAACGCGGCAGGTAGGTGGCGTAGTATCGTGTAAATGGGTTCTTGGCTAAGGTGATGTGATAGTGATAAGTCCGTTCAAAAGCGTCGAAGCGGGCATGGGCCTCGTCGGTGACCAGGTATAGGTTCTTCGCTACAATATCATCGGGCAACAGGCGATTGAAGCGGTAGACCATGTGCTCAGGGTTCAGCTCCTGCGCCACATCAAAGTGCGCGAACTGCTGACTCGCATGCACGCCTGTGTCGGTGCGGCCACTGCCTGTCGTACTGATAGGCTGCCGCAGTACTTTGCTCAGGCAATCTTCGAGCACCTCCTGCACCGAAAGGGCGTTGGGCTGAGTCTGCCAGCCATGAAAACGGGTGCCGTCGTAGGCGATTTCTAAGAAGTAGCGCATACGACAAAGATAAAAAAATAAACCCGCAGGCCTTTGGAGGTCTGCGGGTTTAAAATGTTCGGAATAAATTAAATTAAGCTACAGGGTCTTCCACTACCTTTTTACGGAGGTAGCGCAGTTCTATTTCATCCATCACAATGGCCGCCAGCTGACTAAGCACTTTCTGGTCGGCTTCCGAAAACTCGCGCGGCTGTTTATCCACGATGCAAAGCGTACCCAGATTATACCCCTCGGCTGTCCTCAACGGAGCTCCCGCATAAAAGCGAAGACCGAAATTGCCTGTTACCAAGGGATTTGCCAACAAGCAAGGTTCATTTACGGCATCCGGAAATACAGTAGGACCATCGTTTAGAATGGCAAGTGAACATAAGCTGATGCCCCGACTCACATTCTCGACGCCTTCCATACCTACATTGGCTTTAAACCATACGCGCTCTGAGTCAACCAACGCAACGAGGGCAATGGGTACATTAAACATGCGGGCAGCCATCGCCGCTATGTGATTGAAAGCACCCTCTGGAGGTGTATTCAATATATCAAACTCTTGCAGCTTCTGTAATCTCTCCTCATCATTTTGAGGAATCAGGTTCACCCCAATAAAGGTGTTTTTCATAATTTTTCGGTCAGTGTCTAATCGCACGTCATGCGTGTAGATTACAACCTTTAATAGTGGTTAACCGTTCCAGCTGCTTTGCTTAATATGCGGGCTATCGGCTTACACAATTGTTAATTTGCTATACCTTACTAAGCACCAATAGATTAGCAAGGCTATCAGGTATATTGTTTTTTTAAAGCTTTTCGTAAATGATAGCCGCGCCCTGGCCTACGCCCACACACATCGTGGCCAAACCATAGCGCACGTTGTCGCGGCGCTTCATCTCGTGCAGCAAAGTAGCCGAGATACGAGTACCACTGGCCCCAAGCGGGTGACCGATGGCGATGGAGCCGCCGTTCACGTTCACGATGTCCGGATTGATGCCGAGCTCCTGCACGCAAGGTATAGCCTGTGCCGCAAAAGCCTCGTTTATCTCGGCTAAGCCGATGTCATTGATGGTGAGACCTGCACGTTTCAGAGCTTTCAGAGTAGCCGGCACAGGGCCCATGCCCATGTACGCCGGCTCCACGCCTGCCACGGCCGCCGACAAAATGCGTGCCATTGGTTTTAAGTTGAAGCGCTTCACGATTTCCTCACTCACGATAATGGAGGCTGCTGCGCCGTCATTTATACCAGAGGCATTTCCTGCCGTTACGGTGCCGCCTTTCTTGAAAGCCGCGCCCAGTGTGCCTAGTTTTTCAACAGAAGAAAGGCGTGGGTGCTCGTCGGTGTCGAAGATAATCGGGTCGCCTTTGCGCTGCGGTACAGGTATAGGTATGATCTCGTCTTTGAACTTGCCGGCTTCAGCTGCGGCCTTGTACTTAAGCTGCGAACTATGGGCAAACTCATCCTGTGCTTCACGTGAAACACCGTAGCGCTCGGCCACATTTTCGGCCGTTTCGCCCATGGTATGCGGATAGTGCATCGACGAAAGCGTGTTGTTCACAAAGCGCCAGCCAATCGTAGTGTCATAAATCTCAGGAGTTCGGGCAAAAGCAGTTTCAGCTTTGGCCATCACGAAAGGCGCACGCGTCATGCTCTCCACGCCGCCAGCCAGGTATACATCACCGTCGCCGCAGGTAATGGCCCGACCTGCATCGATAATAGACTGCAAACCTGAAGCACACAGTCGGTTAACCGTTACGCCGCCAATCTCGTGCGGTAGTCCGGCTAACAGAAGCGCCATGCGGGCCACGTTGCGGTTGTCTTCACCAGCTTGGTTGGCAGCCCCCAGTACCACGTCCTCAATCAGGCTCGGGTCTACCTGCGGATTGCGGGCCATTAATTCCTTCAGAATAAAGGCAGCCATATCATCGGGGCGCACGCTACTGAGTGCTCCGGTAAACTTGCCAACGGGTGTTCTGACTATATCAATTATATAAGCTGTGCTCATCAATTTTTGTTTTACAGGTCTTTGTCTAATTTTGCATCTCTTTGCAAGTTAAATTAACCCCTTTATGATACAAAGAATTCAAACCGTATTTCTGGCCCTGATCGTGATCGCGATGGTGTCTTTGTTGTTTTTGCCGCTCTGGTCCAAAGTTGATGCCGTGTCTGGTGAAGAAGTTGTACTGACTGCCTGGAACCTGTCTTTCCAGACTGTAAACGAGCAAGGTGAGGCCGTGCAAGCCGGTGCGCAAACAGGCACCAGCACAATTGCCATTGGAATATTGGCCATCATTGCCGCAGGTGTGGCGCTTTATGAGATCTTCCAGTACAAGAGCCGCATCACCCAGATGAAGTTCGGTCTGATCAATACATTGGTATTGGTGGCACTGTTCGGTACGTCGTTCTACTATGCCAACTACGTAGGGAATGTTATGGTTTCCGGAAACGAAGGTGCATACGAAGCGGGCTTCTATATGCCGGTGCTGGCGCTGCTGCTCAATGCCCTGGCTAACCGCTTCATTAAGAAAGACGAGGACCTGGTTCGCTCTGTAGACAGATTGCGCTAAGGTATAGCAACCCGTAATAAAAAAGGCTTCCCCTAACCGGAGAAGCCTTTTTTGTTTTAGTGTCACGCATGTCATTTCGAACGCAGTGAGAAACCTGGTGCATCCTTGTCAGAGGTAGCAGATTTCTCACTGCATTCGAAATGACAGAGAATTTGTTCCAAAGCTAACGTCATCAAGCAGTAGCTCTTTTCGCCACAGGTATAGAGCCCTTCTTCGACTTCTTGCGCAGTTTGTTGATCCAGATGATCGTGCCGGTTACCGGTAAACTGGTAGCGACAAGGCAAGCGATAAAGTATAGTATCTTCGAGAAGGTGCCGTACACATTGCCCACGTGCAGCGGCTTGATGGACGAAGTGATCTTTTCGTTAAAAGCTTTGTCAGCAAAGATATCCGCCTTCAGCACCTCACCGCTGTACTGGTCAAGCTGCAATCTGTCTGATGCCGCCGGAGCGAAGAAACCTACTTTGTTTTTGTTGATGGAAACAGTAGCGGCCGAGTCCGTTGACAGCGAAATGCGATAGTCGCCCTCGTAAGGCAGCACCTGATCGGCTGACTTTACATAGTCTGCAATGGTTAGTGTAGCGGTCTGCGATAGGTCAGCTGGCACTTTTGAAAAGAGCGGCTCTTCTTTGCGGTCTTTCTGTGGCGTAACGCCCAGCACTTTAAAGAAGCCCTCCTTATACCACTCAAAGGACCAGGTAAGGCCTGTGAGCGACATGATCAGCAGCAGGAACGAAGAGTAGAAACCAAGCGAGTTGTGCAGGTCGTGGTTGATGCGCTTCCAGTTGCCACTCCACTTGATCTTGAGGCCCTGTCTCCAGTTCTTCACTTTCTGCGGGAACCAGATTACAAGCCCACTTATGATGATCAGGGTGAAGATAACCGTTGCCCAGCCTACGATCGGACGACCAACTTCGGTGTCAAGCAACAACCAGCGGTGCAGGCGGAACATCGACATGAAAAACTCTGAGGCAGGTCCGTCAGTAGTGCCCAGTACTGCGCCGGTGTATGGATTTACCAGGTAGTTGGTGCCACGGTCGCGGCCACCACCGGGACCACCTTTGCCACCAGGACCACCGCCGGCAGGACCGCCTTTTGCCACAGCGCCTTCTGGTCCCTTCTTGCCTTCAGCAGCTTTTTCGCCACCGCCTTTTTCAGCACCTTTGCCTTCACCGCCACGTTTTTTACCATCTCCGCCTCGTCCCTCGCCTTCTTTCTGCTCGGCTTTCTTCACATTCAAGGTATAGCTGCGACTGGCATCGGCAGGTATGGTGATGGCACTTACCTGACCGCCTGTTTCGGCTGCTACTTTTGCCATGATCGTCTCAGCTGCCAGGGGTGTTGCGCCTTCCTCGACCTGCACGGTAAATTTATCGGGCTCCAGCATCTCCTGTATCTCGGTGCTGAAGGTATAGATCGTGCCGCTCAGGCAGACTACAAATAGAATAATACCGCTTGCTATACCCATCCACAGGTGGAGGTCGTTGAACAGGCTGCGCACTTTCTGCCAGGTTGACTTTTGCTGATTTTTTTTCATGATGAGAGATTAGCTAAAAACCTCCTCCGCTTCTTGAGCGAAGGAGGCATGGGAACTGATTATATTACTATCTATTTTACTTATTCCAAAATACTCTCGAGCGGAAAGGGTCTATCGCACCTTGCTTGGCCACTTCGTCACTGTTCGTGTATACCTCCGACTGGCGGTATGTCAGTCGTCGCGGCCTGAAATCCGGGTCGGCTGACGGACTTTGCAGCGATTGCGGCAACCTGCTCAGGTAGTTCAGTCTCCTGAAGTCGTTCCAGGCTTCGATGCTGCTGATGCTGTTCAGCGCCAACCACTTCTGTTCTATGATGCGCTCTATTTTATCAGGCGCTAAAGCAAAGTTAACAGATGGCTGCGCATTGTAAGCAGTAAATTCGGTGGCAGGCACCTGCATATACCTGAAAGACTCTTTGATGGCCTCTTCATAAAGCATCTGCGCACCGGTTAGCCAGCCTCTCTCGGCAGCTTCAGCCTGCAGGAACAAGCTCTCAAAGGAAGACAGCAGCACCGATGGCTGTTGAGCACTCTTCAGCAGTGCAGCCGGCTGGTTGCCGTTTTCGTTCGGACCTAGCAGGGCTGAGGTTTTGGCCATGGTGAAGTCGGCACTTGTTGCGCCCAGGGGTACGCCAACATAATCGCCTGCTACGCTGCGATAGAGTTTCGGCAGACGCGGGTCGTTGCGCTCTTTGTACTGCTGCACCAGGTAAGCCGTAGGGCGCAGGGTATTATAACCGGTGGTAAGCGCTCCGGCCTGGTTTCGGTAGTAGCGTCCCAGAAAGGGTTCTGCATACCTGCCGTGATCTGGTAGCCAGGGTTCACCATAGCACTTTCGCCAGCTCCCAGGAAACCACTTCCCTCCTGCTCTATCTTAGCCAGCTCGCTGTTGATGTAACTTTCTCTTCCAGCCTCAGACTGACGCAGAAGGGCTCTTAGCTTGATTGTATTGGCAAACTTCACCCAGAGTGCCAGGTTGCCTTTGAAGATCACGTCGTCGGTTACCGGCTTTTTAGACAAAGCCGTTGCTGCTTTTATATCCTGTATACCTGCTGTGATCAGGTTGATGGCGCCCTCGTATACCTGCTGCCCGTCTTCGTATTTAGGCGTTACGTTGGTGCTGCCCTGCAGTGCGTCCGAGAAAGGCACGTTATTATAGAGGTCTACCAGGCGCATGAAATGCCAGCCCTGCATGATCTTGGCTATACCTACATAGGCCAGGTCGCCGGTGGCCGCGGCACTGTTTTCGATGTCTTTGTAGTTCACCAGCGTAGTGTAGCTGTCCTCCCAGATAGGACGACCGTCGCGGTCAAACGACATGGCCTCTACACCATAGGTCTCTTCCAGTCTGAACAGCGATGTATTGACTGGGCCATCCGTGGCTTTAGCCCAGTAGCCTACCCACACCGCGCCCAACTGGTTCAGGGCACCTGTCTCCAGGTTCACGGTCTTCACAAGCGCATTAGGTAGTTTCTGCTCTACCGGCACATCGACCGGTGCGTTCGGGTTCACGTTCGTATCCAGGAAGCTGTCGCAGGCGGTAAATGCAGTGCCTGCCAATGCTATCAGGAGGAAGGATAATATTTTTTTCATATCTCTAAGTATAAAGAATGATGTTATTTAGAATGTCACATTTACATTGAAACCGAATGATCTGGCAGGAGGAAGATGTCTCCAGCTCATGTAGCCCTCGCTGCTTCCGCCAGCGTACACAAATTCCGGATCGTTGTAGATGTTGTCTTTTGCCCAGATAGAGAACAGGTTGCGCCCTACAAAACCGATGGTCGCTTCTTTGACCAGGTTCTGACCATCGAGCCAGCCGCTTGGCAAGGTATAGCTCAGGCTCAACTCTCGCATTTTGAAGAAATCCGCACTCACAGCATAGTTCGACTGCACCGTAGCATAGTGGTTCGCCCAGTAGTTGCGGTCGCCTTTGGTCTGGATCTCGGTGTTTGGAGTGAACACACCCGGAGAAGTCTCAATCACGGAGTTCGGGATCACGAAGGGCTCACGGCCATACTGCGTTGTCAACGGACTGGTACCGTCTGAGATCATGCGGGCTGCTGCCTCGGTGTATACCACGGCGCCCATGCGCCAGTCAAACTGCGCCCCCAGCTGCAGACCTTTGTATTGCAGGGTGGTGTTGAGGCCGATCTGGTAAGGCGGCGTACCGGTACCGCCATAGTATAGCTCTGAGCCACTTACCGGGTTGCCAGTGCTCGGGTCTACAATGATCCTGCCTTGCGGGTCGCGCTTGTAGTCTGTGAAGAGGTAGCTGTTGTAAGGCTTGCCCACGATCAGGTAGTTCTGGCGGAAGTGGAACAGCTGGTCAATGCCGCCGTAGATCTCCTCCACCTTGCTCTGGATGTGCGTCAGGTTAGCGCCCACATTCCATACGAGTTCACCCCGCTGGATCACATCCCCGTTCAGGTTGAGTTCGATGATCTTGTTGCTCGCTTTGAAGGCATTCACCCAGGCCGAAGTAAAGCCCGATCCGGCAGAGATATCAGCCAGAATGGTACCGTCTGTGGTCCTGGCATCTACATAGGCTGCCTCCAGGTTGAGACGGTTCTGGAAAAAGCTCAGCTGCGTACCTACTTCAAAGGAGGTCACAAATTCCGGCTTCAGGTTCGGGTTGGCATCAGAGGTGCCCAGGCTGAAGCCCGGCAGGTTTGCGTATGGGAAGCCGTTGGTTTGGCTGTACACGTTCTGCAGCTGGTAAGGGTCTACTACTACGTTGCCGGTCTTGTTATAAGAGGCGTATACCTTGCCGTAGGATAGCGTGCTGTTGTTTCGAAGCGGAGCGATCGCATCGCTGAACACAAATGAAGAACTCACACCCGGGTAGAAATAGCTGCGGTTTTCAGGGCTCAGCACGGACACGGCTTCCTGGCGACCAGTCAAGGTCAGGAACAGGTAGTTATTGTAGCCGGCGGTAAACTCCCCAAAGCCTGCCACTTGCCTTCTCTGGCTGATGCTGGACTTGCCACCAAGCTGCCCTAATCGATTGTCCTGGTTAAACAGGCCAGGCACTACCAGCGCCGAGGCGCTCAGGTTAACGGCTTTGCTATCATCGGTGCGTACGTTGTTGCCCAACAGCAAGCGGGTACTGAACTTGCCGAAGTCTTTGTGCATGTCAAGAATGAAATCGCTATTGATTCTTCTGAACGTCTGGGAAGCGTCGTTCACGCTGCCCGGTATGTTTGTGCGGCCCGGGGTGGTGTAAGTAAACTTGCCCACTGTGGTGCGGATGTCGTTGTTGCGGTTATAAAGGCCCAAACGGTAGATGGCGTTGATCCAGGGAGCAATCTCGTAGTTGAGCTCTATGTTACCGGTCAGGGTCTGCTGCTCATTCACTGTGCGCTGGTTGGCGGCATTGAAGAACGGATTAGGCTGGTTGGTGCTGAACCAGTAGTTCGGATTCACGAACAGGTTGTTTTCCCAGTCCTGCAGGTCGGCAAAAGGAAGGCTGGCCGGCAGACGGTATACCGTAGACCACGGCTCACTCTGTGTCACGTCGCTTTTGTTGAACACATAGTTTACATTGTAGCTGGTGCTCAGCTTGCCAAAGGAACGGGAGCCGTTGAAACGGGCGCCTGAGCGTCTATTCTTGTCTCCTTCAATGATGCCTTTAACCAGTACATCCTGCAGCGAGAAATAGTAAGTTGATTTGTCGTCGCCACCTGAGAAGGACAGGTCGTTTTGAGTGGTAATGCCGGTATTGAAAAAAGCCTTTCTGCCGTCGGGGTTAGCGCTGTAGGGCAGTTCCCACTGGCTACCATCTGGCAGCGCGGGCCCTACCGGGCGCATCTCTCCATCGAAACGAGGTCCCCAAGACTGGTACTGGAGCGGGTCGTATACCCCATTCAGCCCTTGCCCGAACTCTGTCTGCTGCTCCGGCAGGCGGGAGATCTTCTCAAAAGTGGTGGTATTGGAGAAATTTATGCGTTGTATGCCTGCCCGCCCCTTCTTGGTGGTGATCATCAATACACCATTCACCCCATCAGAACCGTAAACGGCTGCTGCGTTTGCACCCTTCAGCACGTTGATGCTCTCGATATCATTCGGATTCAGGCGGTTGATATCAGGTATAGGTACACCGTCTACAACATAAAGCGGTGCGTTATTGCCCGTGTGGGAGCGTATACCGCGTAGGTTTACCTGCACATCCGGGTCCACCTTGCTGTCAAACATGTTGATGCGCAAGCCCGACACCTTACTGGCCAAGCCAAGAATTGGGTTCACCACTTTGCCCTGGTTCAGCTCGGCTGTGTTGACTTGCGCACTGGCCGTACCCAGTTCACGGGCAGGTCGCTTTATTCCTAATGCGCCTGTTACTACCACTTCTGATAACTGGGTGTTACCAGACTGCAGCTGTACCTGCATAGAACCCGCGTCTCCATCTACAGGCAATTCGCGGGAAGCAAAGCCAATGTATGAGAACACAAGCACCTGCCCTTCAGCGGCCTTCAGTTTAAACTCGCCATCGCTATTCGTCGTCGTAGCTTGGTTTGTGTCTTTCACGCGTACTGTCACGCCTGGCAGCGCAGTGCCTGTGGTTTGTTCTACTACCTGCCCGAGTACCTGAAGCTCCTGGGCATTGGCTCCCATGGTGGTCACTAGCAAGAGCATACATAGCAGTAATTTTTTTAACATGTCTTATTGTGCTGAGGTTAACGTTTTGATACAGGCTCTGCGAAAGATCTCTTCCTTTCCTCCGGTTCAGCCGTAATATTTTGTTTTTTACTATTTAGAAATAGTCTAAATAAACTTAACTTGCGCAAAAGTATAACCTCCCGAGCACTTTCGCTTACAAGTGGGGGAATTCTTATATCATATAAGGGAAAATTATGGAGCAAGATTTAAGCACTTCCGGACCTGAGCACGCGGCTTACTATCATGCCCTATTTAGTGGTGCCGATGATACTCTGATAGAAAAGGAGCAGGCTTTCTCTAATAGAAGCTGTTGCGAAGGGAACGGCCAGCTTCGTGAATTTTACTTTGAGGATATCTATTTCGGCTACACCCAATGCGAGCTGAAAGGTATAAAGGTACTCACCTATCAAAACTGCCAGGACTTTGTACAGATGCACTTTTCGCTGCGCTGCCGCTGTGCCGTTACTTCCCTGAACGACAACAGGATCTTTGCCCGCTTTGATCATCAGCAGCACAACCTGCTTTACTTCGGTGACAGGTCTGTGCAGAAAAAGATAGCACCGGAAGAGGAGCTAGAGGTCATTATTATTAACCTCTCCAAAGTATTCCTGCTGCGTTACCTCAAAGACAGTTCACCTGCCGCACTTCAGCTGCGCGAATGCCTCACAGCCCTCAGCCCCGGAAAACTCTGCCAGACCAATCTCTCTATTACTCCCAGAGTAAGAACACTGCTTTATGAATTGATCAACTGCCCTTATGCTGGCCACTATAAACGCATGTTTTTAGAAGCGAAAGTTGTAGAACTCCTGATGCTGCAATTGGAGCAGTGTGATCAGGTGGGCACTACTCCGGTACAATTGAAAATGAAGGACGCGGATGTAGAAAAGATGTACCATGCCCGCGACATCCTGCTACAGAACCTGGAGAACCCACACTCGCTGGTAGAGCTGGCGCACTTGGTGGGCACTAACGAGTATTACCTCAAAAAGCACTTCAAGCAGGTGTTTGGCACTACTGTATTCGGTTACCTGAATGACTATAGAATGGAGCAGGCGAAGCAGCTGATCTTGCAAGGCGATCTTAAGATTGGGGATATTGCGACTATGCTGGGGTATAAATATGCTGCGCACTTCACATCGGCTTTCAAGAAGCACTTCGGTTATCTGCCACAGCAGCTCAAAAGCTAATCTGGCTTTGGCTATACCTGCCATTATGAAAACCCCTCTGAAAGCTTCGCTCGCAAACTCGCGTTTTCGTTTGTCCTCAAGTTAAGAATCTCTGCTATACATTCAGTAAGTGTGTCACTTGTTTTGCCCTAGCTGTACCTTAACAGAAAAAGAGCAGCGCAGGCATTGCCCACACTGCTCTCACAACACGCATAAACTTTAAACTCTCTAACTCTTAAAATCGCTAACTCCTAAACTTGCTTCACCTTCTCCGGCTGGTATACTCCTCCAGTTCCCGCACGTGGTGATCGAACTTGAAGATGTCGTAGATATAGTAGAAACGCTCTTTGTCGCACACATTATCATAGGCGAACTTAGCAAACTCCAGACGGGTGCTCTCAAACTCAAAAGCTAACAGCACATTGCGCAGGTCCTCTGACAGGATGCTGCCGTTACGCACGGCCTCGCGGGCGATGGTGAGGCGGGTGCTCTCGAAGTCACGGCCTTTCATGGCGTCAATGAGGCGGTCCACGTCGTATCGATCTAAGAGGTTGCGGCAGGCGTTGGCAGGCTCTTCGTAGCGTGGTGGTGCGGGCTCGTAACGTGGGGGCACGGGCTCATACCTGTCGGGGTAGCGCGGCGGCGGCACTACTACCACTGGCGGCGGACCCAAAGGTATTTCGCTGATCACGCGCAGACTCACCTTTCTACCGGATACCCGCACGGCATAATTCGTTTCGAAGCCAGCACGGGCCAGCACATTTATACCTGTCCTGTAAATGCCATGGCGGCCTCTGATCCGAAACTCCACATAATGGTTTCCGGGCCGCAGGTGCGTGATGCGCACAAAGTTAGAGGCCGAGCGGTTGATCAGGCGTCCATCCAGCGCCATCTGGAAAGGCTCGCCCCGGTGGGTGGTAAAAGTCACGACAGTGGGTTGTGCGAAAGCCGGCAGCGCCAACAGCACAAACAGAAGCGGAAGTAGAAGCTTTTTCATGGCAGTATAGGTTTTAGCTCATACTTCAGCCAAGCCAATTATTGTGCCAGTTTGTGGAACTAAAGTGGGGTAGGGTTTGTCTGCGGGGGATGCTTTGATTACAGGTATAGGTATAATAGTGCTATACCTGTGGTTTTTATTAGGAACCTGCCTCAGCTACAACTGATAGTTTACCCCAAAAGCAAATGATTTGAAAAGCCGGCGGCCCCAGGGAGAATAAGCGTCCCAGTCATAATCAAAGGAGTTGTCGCCAATCAGGTTTCTTTTAAACAAGAACAGCTCGGTGTAGCCGCTGAAGCGTTTGCTAATTTTGTAGTTGACTCCTAAACCGGCCATCAGGAAAATGTTTATACCTGTGTCCTGCTGGTGTTCTGTCGTTGGCACGCCATGCAGGATCTCAGTTACACTCCCATTTGTTCTCCCAAAGGCCGTTATGGCGGAAACTGTACCATAGAAAGGTATCCGGGTGTGGCGCCTGAATAAATCTACCTGTATGGTAACAGGCACCGCCAGCACACGGGTACGTGTATTTTCTCGAATCTGCAAGGTATCGTCGTCACGATGATTAAGCGACCAATACATCTCACTTTTACTGCCTCCATAAGCTATACCACTTTGCAGCCTTACCGTACTGCTCGCCTTATAACCCACATTCAGAAAAACAGGCGTGAAGTAGCCGGTCGAACCATACTGTACTGTAGGATTCTTGTAATAAATGTGGTAGGTGATGGTGGTTAAACCTATGCCTGCGTACAATTTGCTTTCGCGCACATTGGCTGTGTCCCCTTCACTGGCTACGGCCGGGAAGTAAAGGATCAGGTAGACCGCTAATAAAGTGAAGTGTGTTTTCATCAGGAGTTAATTATCTTTCCATACCAAGCTTATAGTTTACACCCATCTCAAATGACTTGGTAATACTCCTCAAGCCATACCCTTGGTCCCAATCATAATGTGAGGAGTTCATGCCAGACAGGTTCTTCTTGTAAAAGAAGTAAGACATATTCCCGTATAGCCTGTTGCTGATCTGGTAGTTAAAGCCCGCTCCCGCCATGGCGAACACATTAAGACCACCTTCTTTAGCAGTATGCGAATCGGTGCCATTTGCTCCGTTATGAGTCGTCTGCAGACTGGTGAAGCCATAGGCCGGCACAACCGAGACAGTACCATAGATCGGCAGTTTCTTGTAAAGGTTAAGAAAGGTATGGTACAAGGAAAGCGAGCTTACCAGGGCAACAGTTTTGGAGTTATGCTTGTACTCGACATCCTGTATTTGCTCCGTCAGCTTATCCCTATCGCCACCTAATCCGATACCAAACCTTAGGCTTGCTCTGTCAGAAAGTTGGTATCCACTATTTATAGAAATGGGGGTGAAATAACCTGACCGGACAGATCCTTGCGTTTTGCCTTCTTTGTAATAGATGTGGTAGGAGACTGTCTGCAGGTTAAGCCCTATCGTGAATTTTCCTTTCTCAATGTACGAAGGTTCTTGCTGCGCGAAAGCTGAAAAACAACACGACAAAGGCAATAGTAGGGTTAAGTATGTTTTCATATAGGTATAGCACAAGAATTGCATCCTTAATATATAACTATATTTTGAACGAATTATAACCATCTAAAATTTTATTATAAAATATCAGAAGATACGTCGAACGTTTCAACCCTCTAAAAATAAAGAACCACAGGCGCTATACCTGTGGTTCTTTATTTTTAGCAAGTGATGTTACTTCAGTTTATAGTTCAGCCCTATACCTACTGACATAGGCTTTAGATTATGCAAGGCCCCTCTACTATGGAGGTTCTTATAAAATAGCATGCCATCAACAAAACCATCAAGCCGAGAAGTCATTTTGTAATTTAATGTTAGCCCACCTGTTGCTACCACATTAAACGCGGATGCTTCTTCATTATAAAGCTCCAAAGAACTCCCCTCCCTACTCTCAGTAGCACTTGCTTTGATGTGACCAATAGTTGGAGCAAGGGTTGCATTGGCATAAAGTTGTAGCTTTCTGTAAGGATTAAAAGGTGTGAATTTTAAGGTAATGGGAACAACGATTGCTTTAATATCCTGTGTTTTATGCACATCGTAAATTTCATCGGCCGAAACATACCTTGTAGTATAATGTGATGATTCATTCGCACCATACCCTAAGCCAGCTTGTATGGTGGCTCTCTTGCTTAAAGTATATCCATAATGGATGGTTAAGAATGGCGTCACACCTGATATGGACTCATATTTTGGCTTTCCAATCAAATAATATCCAGTAGTACTCAAGCCTGCGCCTATAAAGGACTTAGATTCTGAGGTTTCAACATTTGACTCTTGGCCAAGTGCAGGAAGAACTAGCGTAAAAAAGAGGACAAATAAAGAGAGCAATTTGTTCAGAGGGCTGCACCACTGGAGAAAGGTGTAAATTTTTKGTTTCATAAGGAAGTTTCATTTGCATATAATAGAAACAATATATATATATATATATGMMAAATAAAAAAACCTCAGTACAATATTTCTAACATAGGATAAATACTTACACTACTTACCACAAACAAAAAACCACAGGCGCTATACCTGTGGTTTCTCTTTAAAGCTTATTCGGACGTCTAACCTCGTAGTAAAACTGTCCCTTATCACTCTTAATTGTCAGTTCATTGCGCTCACTGGCTTCTACACGGCCTACAATCTGCGCATCCACTCCAAATGATTTAGAAATGTCAATCAGGCTTTGGGCGTATTGCTCCGGCAGGTAGATCTCGAGGCGGTGCCCATGTTGAAGACCTTGTACATCTCTTTCCAGTCGGTGTGGCTTTGCTCCTGAATGATGCGGAACAATGGCGGTACCGGGAAGAGGTTGTCTTTGATGATGTGTACCTTGTCGGTGAAGTGCAGTACTTTAGTTTGGGCGCCGCCGCTGCAGTGCACCATGCCGTGTATGTGCGGACGGTGCTGCTCTAGTATAGCTTTCACGATAGGTGCATAGGTGCGCGTTGGCGAAAGCACCAGTTTGCCCACTTCCATACCTGTTTCCGGCTCCACATCGGTCAGGCGGTAGTTACCGGAGTACACCAGGTCTTTTGGTAGTTCGGGGTCGTAGCTCTCCGGGTAAGAGGCCGAAAGGTAAGAATGGAACACGTCGTGGCGTGCAGAGGTGAGGCCGTTGCTGCCCATTCCGCCATTGTACTCGTCTTCGTAAGTGGCCTGTCCATGGGAGGCAAAGCCCACGATCACGTCGCCGGACTGTATGTTATCGTTCGAGATCACTTCGTCGCGGCGCATGCGGGCCGTTACGGTGCTGTCCACGATAATGGTGCGCACCAGGTCACCCACGTCGGCTGTCTCGCCACCGGTGCTGTAAATGCCGATGCCGTTGTCGCGAAGCATCTGCAGTACTTCTTCGGTACCGTTGATGATGGCGCCGATCACCTCGCCAGGTATAAGATTCTTATTGCGGCCGATGGTAGAAGAGAGCAGGATGTTATCCGTAGCGCCCACGCACAGCAGATCGTCGGTGTTCATCACTACAGCGTCTTGCGCTATACCTTTCCATACGCTCAGGTCACCAGTCTCTTTCCAGTACATGTAGGCCAGCGACGACTTCGTACCTGCCCCGTCGGCGTGCATGATAGCACAGTACTCCGGGTCACCGGTGAGGATATCAGGGATGATCTTGCAGAATGCTTTCGGGAAAAGCCCTTTGTCGATGTTCTTGATGGCGTTGTGTACGTCTTCCTTTGAGGCGGACACGCCACGGCGGAGGTATCTATTTTCCATAGTGCTTGGTCTTACTTGCTCTACAAATTTAAGAAAGGCCTTTGTATATACGGCAAAAACAAGTCTTTAAAAAGGCAGAAGCGGCAAAATACTGGGGTGCGAAGCTCCCTTCTAATCTACACGCAATAGGTATTGGCTATCACCCAGGAGAAAAAACAGCGCCTATACCTTGCAACCATCTCAGAATATATTGGCTCCTCTATATAAACAAACTTAAAGCTCATGAAGAAGAAACTGTTGATTTTATGCTTCAGCCTGTGCCTTGCTGGTGCAGCACAGGCACAGGACTCGTTGCAGGTAAAGCCGCAGGTGTCGGCGCCTTACAAACTTGCAGTTGGTATGCGTTACGCAACCGGACCGCAAGGAGCTGATTTAGGCATCACGGCCAAATATTTTATTGGAAAACAGTCTGCCTTGGAAGCTTATTCCGATCTGAATCCTGAGTCTCGCTACTTTTTGGCCTCACTCAGCTATATCTGGCAGCCTAAACTCGCTACTTCAGACCGCGTACGGCCTTATGCAGGTGTAGGCGTTGGTTTGCTCAAAACCAATAACCCGTCGCCTGCCCACTTTGACGGGCCTGCCTCTTATACTAACCCCGTAGGCATTGCTTCTTTCGGATTTGAATATTCTTTAAAGAAAATCCCTTTTAGCCATTTCGCTCGACTACCGATCGACCTTTATGCGCTATGGCCGTGCAACGCCTCGCTATGTCGACCTCATCAGATCCAGTAATGCAGGTATAGGGCTGAAATATACCTTCCGCTAGGTACAGCCCTATGCCTATCTGTATCCTTAACTTTTAGATTTAACAGCTCAGAAAATTAACCCTTTATTTATGATCAGGAAAACATTGCTTACTCTATTCGGTGCTTGCACCATCCTGGCTACTCAGGCGCAGGATATGTCCGATGCAAAGCCACAAGCCTCAGCACCGTATAAGGCAGCTGTCGGACTTCGCTATACTGTAGCAGGCTCAGGTTACACAGACCTTGGCATAACAGCGAAATACTTTGTGACCGAACAATCGGCCTTGGAAGCTTATGTCATGATACCTTCTAACTCAAGTGACTTCCTGGCTTCCCTTAGCTATGTTTGGCAACCAAAGTTGTCTTTCTCAGAACGCTTTAGACCCTATGCAGGCGTGGGAGCTGGCGTACTGCGTCATACAAGCATACAATACCCCATGGATGGGAAAACCTATACCAGCCCCATAGCATTTGGAACGGTTGGTGTAGAGTACCAATTTAAAAAGCTGCCGTTGGCCCTTTCGGTAGATTACCGCACACCACTTTTCACTACCGGAGTGAATGCACCACATTACAACAACAGGAGTCAGATCAGCAACATCGGGGTCGGCCTTAAGTATACTTTCCGCTAAGGTATACCCCAGGTCTAAAACAGCATCGGCGGCTACAGTGCAAGACTATAGCCGCCGATTTTTTTATGCTTAAAGGTATAGCACTATACCTGTTACTCCTGAATGCGAACCACCTTGAACTCGGTGCGGCGGTTGCGCTGGTGCTCTTCCTCGGTCTTGGCATTGCGTACCACTGGGCGACTCTCGCCGTAGCCTCTGGCCGTAATGCGCGACTTGTCTATACCTTTTGAGATGATGTAATTTACGGCTGACTGCGCACGTCGCTGTGACAGGTCTTGGTTATACACATCAACGCCACGGGAGTCGGTATGCGAGCTTAGCTCAATGGAAATCTGCGGATTATCCACCAGTATCTGCACCAGCTTGTCGAGTTCTTCGGCTGCGTCTGGCCTGATGTCGGCTTTGTCGAAGTCGTAGAAGATGTTCTCGAGCACAATCGCTTTCTCTTTCACGATCTCGGTCAGGAGCAGGTCAGCGGTGAGGCGCACCTCGTTTACTTCGTTTGGCAACTGATTTTGTGGTGGCATTTTGCCACAGTGCTCACTCGCTGGCGCGCAGCAAAGAAACCAGCTTTTTCGGATAGCAGTGAATAAGTAGAAGCACTGTCGAGCGCAAAGGTGAATTTGCCTTCTTCATCAGCGGTAGTTTCGGCTATTTTCTGTCCACGGTTATCCTGCAGCACCACCGGTATGTTAGGCACTACGGTTTGCTGCTTGTCTTTGTCGCGACGCTGGTACACCGTACCGTCCACGAAGAAATTCACCAGCTTGCGTGCCGATCGGGCAATCGCGTAGATATCGTCGCCTCCCTTGCCGCCTTCGCGGTTAGAGGAGATATACCCTTTGAAAGCATCCTGGAAGAAAATACCGAAATCGTCGCCGCTGGAGTTAACCGGCACCCCCATGTTCACGGGCTTGCCTTCTTCAATCTTAAAGACATCGAGCCCGCCCAAGCCTGGCAAACCGTCGGATGCAATGTATAGAGTGCCATCAGGTGCCACATGCACATAGCTTTCGTTACCTGGCGTGTTGATATCCGGTCCGAGGTTTTCGGGTGCCGAGAAACGTCCGTTGTCGTCTATAGTCGTTTTGTAGATGTCGTTGCCACCCAAGCCACCGCGGCGGTCAGAGGAGAAGTAAAGTGTTCTGCCGTCAGGAGAGAAAGCCGGAGAAGAATCCCAGGCCCGCGGATCGCTGATGTTCAGCAGCTTTGGCTCTGTCCAAGCGTTGGAGCGGTAAAAAGAGATGAACAAATCCACGTTGCGGCGGCCTTTCTTAGTACCTTCGTTGCCTCGGGCAAATACCATCGTGTTGCCTTCGTCAGCAAAGGTTGCCAGCGCCTCGTGCAGGTCATCAGTGTTTATACCTTCCAGTTTGCGCACAGCAGCTCCCAGGTTGGCCGAGTCGGCATCCAACGTGGTGGCATACAGGTTCAGGAAACCTTCGCCATTGCCCAGGTAGGTCTTGCCCGGTCCGCGTGTAGACGAGAAGATCAGTTCGTTGCCGCGCACAAAAGGAGCAAAATCAGAGCCTTCCGTATTCAGCGCTTCCAGGTTGTAGATCTCGAAGCCCGTGTTCTTTTTCAGGATGCCGCTCAACTGGCTCAAAGTCTCTACTTCGCGCAACGCCAGCGTCTTAAGTTCCTGCTTGCTACCAATGCGGGCATAATCCTGCATCTGACCCAAGGCGGCTTCGTACTTGCCATTGGCCTTTAGGGCCATGCCGTAGTAGAAGAATCCCTCCTCTTTGCGGTAGTTGTTATCGAGTGCGGCTTTGTAATAAGTCTCGGCCTCTGCCAGTCGGTTAGACAAGCGATAGGATTCCGCAATGCGGTAATTGATCTCGCCAACATTATTCGCCCCTTTCAGCGCCTGCTTGTAGTATTCGATGGCCCGCTCATACTGCTCTTCTCCGAAGCGCTTGTCGGCCTTGCTGAGGTACATGCCCGCCCCACAGGAGCTAAGCACCACTGCCAGCAACAAAACAGCTGCTGTAAACTTCAGGTAATGGGCCACTGACTTGGTCGATAGCGTCTGCTGCATGGGGGTAAGTTTTGGATTAGCGGATCTAAAAATACCTGGAGAGCCAGCTTTGCTGCGCCGGTCGAGGCCAGGCATCCTGCAACTCTCCATAATTATTTACCAATGTATCAAAATATAAGGTCTGCCCGTCTATTTCGCCGGCGGCTACTTTATTTTTTAATTCGTTCATACCCACCACCTGCACTTCTCCGTCTTTCAAAAAAGCTAATCGGGTACGGTCGAAAAACGAAACCCCTAAGCGCTGCTCCAGTTCCCTCACAAAAGCCACCGACTTGTCTATAGAGCAACCACTGGCAGAGGTAACGGTCTCGTTGTTGGCCAGCACCAAAAAGCGGTCGTGCAATAAGCTAGCCGACGCCTGCAGCCCCTTGCCATGACTGCTCCAGTCAGTAGCAAAACGCTCCAGCATTGGTTTTATTTCTTCCTGCTCTGCCGCCGTCAAAGCCCTGTCAGCCTGGTAGATCCAGAGCCGAGCCTGCGGTGGTAATTGGTCAAAAGGAATGTACATTTTTATTGTTGATTGTTAATTGTTGATTGATTTTTTTAAAGGTAATTCGCTGATGATGTTAATACTGAAAAACTATACCTGTTCTCACATTTTAACTTAGTTAAAAAGGTACACCAAAATCAATACAAGGAAACAACAATCAACAATTATCAATCAACAATCAGGTATTACTTCGAAAGACCCTCCGCTTGTGCGATCAGCTCGGCGATGTCAAAAACTTTTACGCTTTCTTCCTGTTCCTTGTTCTTCACACCGTCGCTCATCATCACCATGCAGAACGGGCAGGCTGTCGCGATTACGCCACTGCCGCTACCCAGTGTAGCCAGGGCCTCTTCCGTACGTTCAATGTTGATGTCTTTGTTACCTGGCTCCGGCTCTTTGAACATCTGGGCACCGCCGGCACCACAGCAAAGTCCGTTGGCGCGGCTACGTTTCATTTCTACCAGGTCGGCATCTAGCGCGGCCAGTACGTCGCGAGGTGCTTCGTAAATGTCGTTGGCGCGACCCAGGTAGCAGGAGTCATGGAACGTGATGCGCTTGCCTTTGAAAGCCTCGCCACCCTGTACCTTCACTTTGCCTTCGTTAATGAGCTGCTGCAGGAACGTGGAATGGTGGATCACCTCGTAGTTACCGCCTAGGTCTGGGTATTCGTTTTTCAGCGTGTTGAAGCAGTGCGGGCAGGCCGTTACGATCTTCTTCACATTGTAAGCGTTGAGCACCTCGATGTTGGTAATAGCCTGCATCTGGAACAGGAACTCATTACCGGCACGTTTGGCTGGTTCGCCTGTGCAGCTTTCTTCTGTACCTAATACGGCATATTTTACGCCTACGTGCTCCAAAATCTGCACAAAGGAACGGGTTACACGCTTGTAACGGTCGTCGAACGAACCGGCACAGCCAACCCAGAACAGCACTTCCGGTTCTTCACCATTCGCTGCCATTTCTGCCATAGTTGGCACTTTAACTAATCTTTTATTCTCTTCCATCTGGTAGGGTATGAATTGTTGATTGATGATTGTTGATTTTACACTTCCCCAGGTTTTGCTATACCTTATCAAAGGCCTTGAGCTTTTCCCAAGTCAAGCGTCACAATCAATCATAACAGTCAACATATAAGCAATTAACAATAAGCAATCAGCAATTTAATTCTTCGAAGGTACATATATGTCCTCGGCCCAGTTGAAGCGGTCGGACGGTGAGAAGGCCCATGGGGCACCGTTGTTTTCGATGTTGGTGAACATGGCGTTAACAGAAGCGGGCGCAGCCGACTCCTCCAGCACCAGGTAGCGGCGCAGGTCCATGATCGTAGACAGCTGGTCGATGTTCACCGGGCAGGACTCCACGCAGGCGTTGCAGGTAGTACAAGCCCAGAGTTCCTCTGGTGTGATGTAGCCACGCAGCAAGGTTTTCTCGTCTGTAGTTTCAACACGTTCAACCCCCAATTCTTTGTAGTGGTTCGGGGCGAAGATGGCCGGATGCTCGCCTTTCTCCTCCATGCGGTCGCGGGTATCCATCACGATCTTGCGTGGCGAAAGCAGCTTGCCTGTAATATTAGCCGGGCACACAGAGGTACAGCGGCCGCACTCCGTACAGGTATAGGAGTCCATCAGCTGTTTCCAGGTCAGGTCTTCCACATCCTTCGCACCGAAGCGCTGCACGATCGGATTACCTTCTGCGTCCATTTCCGGCGCCGGCGGCTGGTAGCTTGGATCCAGCATGGCTTTGATCTCGTGCGTAATAGCCGGGTTCGTCGTGAACTTACCTTTTGGCAGAAGCTTCGAGTAATACACGTTCGGGAAAGCCATGATGATGTGGAAGTGCTTCGAACTCGGCAGGTAGTTCATAAAGGCCAGAATACCGATGATGTGGAACCACCAGCCTACACGCTCTATGATGTGCAGGCTGGTCGGGTTGTCGCCAAAGATATTTACGAACATCTGGCTGACCGGGTAGCTGCCTGCCACTTCGCCGCCTTCCATCTGTACCAGCTTCAAACCAGCGATGTTGAAGGCAAACAAGGCAAACATCAGCACGATCTCGGTAATCAGGATAAAGTTCGCATCCAGCTTTGGCCAGGCGCGCATTTCTACGCCACTTGCCAGGCGCGGCACCTTCGTCACGTTACGCCTCCAGAGGAAGATCACGCAGGCGATGATTACCAGCGCAGCCAGTATTTCATTAATGAACATCAAGGCGCTGTAAACCGGTCCAAGGAAAGCCAGTACGCGGTGCGTGGCAAATACCCCATCGATCAGGATCTCGATCACCTCGATGTTGATCACCAGAAAGCCTACATACACGAACAGATGCAGCACGGCCGGTAGCATGCGCTTGAACATCTTCTGCTGTCCGAAGGCAACCAGCAAAGTTTTGTTGATGCGCTCCGATGGGTTATCCGTCAGATCGACGTCACGGCCCATCAGAATGTTCTTGCGAATCTTGCGGATCTGCCACACAAACAGGCCAATGCCCAGGCCTGCTACAATCAGGAAGATAATGTTCTCGAGTTGAATCACGGTGAATTATTCGTTATACATACCAATTCGTAGATAAAGATAGCAGAATAGTGAGAATAAACGTATACAAGGCCACTTTTTTAAAATATTTTTGCCTGAAAGTTTGCGTCTTCGATTTTGGTTACTACTTTTGCATACCCTTTCGGAAGAGGGGGTCACAATGGAGCTGGTGATGTAGCTCAGTTGGTAGAGCAATGGACTGAAAATCCATGTGTCGTTGGTTCGATTCCAATCATCACCACCAGCTTAAACCCTTACCCTAACCGGTAAGGGTTTTTTGTTTTTATACCCTTCTCCTTTCTGCTGCCCTACTATACTTTATAATAAGCCGCTGGTTGTCTAAATTGTTTTCGGGCTGTAATTCTTCCCGCATTTTAGTACCTTAGCTGTTACAACACTTATTGCCATCATGAAAAGAATTTTCTGGAGCGCCATTTTTGCGGGCATGGCTGCCGGTATCGGTACTGTGCTTGCATTGGCTCTTATCTATATGTTTTTCATCCAAAACATACAGTTTTAGCATATGACCCGACGAAAAATATTCTGGACTGCTTATGCCGTTGGTTTTGCCGTAGCGGGTGTTATTGCAGTGTTTGCCTTTTACATGCTCAATCAAACGGTACCGCAGCGTGTGAACTGGCAGGCACTTCAGCTTACAAGCCTGCAGGGCGAGCCTATCTCCATCGACAAGTATAAAGGAAGAGTGGTTGTGCTGAATGTGTGGGCTACCTGGTGCAAGCCCTGCATCGAAGAGATGCCCGCCATGGATCGCCTGCAACAGTTACACCCTGACAAGATAGCCGTCGTAACGATATCGGACGAGGAGTTGGAGAAAATCCTGAAATTCAGAAGCCGCCAGCCCTATAGCTTCACTTACCTCAAAGCCAATACCCCACTTGCTAACCAGCAACTGACAGTATACCCTACTACTTATGTGCTGAACCCGAGCGGCGAAGTAAAAGAGATTTATCTGGGTGGTCAGGCCTGGGACAGTGAAAGGATGCAGAAGCGCTTGCTCAAATACTTTTAGCGACAGTTAGCCCGCAGTTCCAGTACCGCCGCCGAGTAACCCAGGCGGTAAGCTTCTCTAAAGTGAGCACAGGCAGAATCAGGCTGTGCCTGCTCGAGCTCAGTGCGGCCAAGCAGGTAATACACCCGCCCATTGGCATTATCAGCCTGCAGCACCTGGCGGTAGTCTGCCTCCGAGGCGGCATATTCGCCTGTTTTGTAATACCCGAAGCCCCGGAAGGTCAACGCATTTGCCCAGGACTCACCTTTGGATGTATGTCGCAGAAAGCTGGTAAAGTCGGCTATGGCGGGCTCAAACTTCTGCAGGTAAAACAAGCGCACTTCTCCCCTGTCTAACTGCGCGGTGTGCAATGTGCTGTCAAGCGTGAGCGCTATACCAAAATCCCTTTCGGCCTCCTGGTACTTCTCCAGCTTGGCCAGGCACTTGCCCCGCAACATAAACACTTCTCCAGAAGGACTGTCCTGCAATGCGATCACCTGATTCAGATCCTCCACAGCCGAGCGGTAATTCTCATACACATTCATCGAGATGCTTGCTCTTGTCAGGTAGGCGTCTGAATGCTTTGGGCGGAAATAGATTGCATCCGTGAGCAGGCTATGTGCGCTACTGTACTTGCCGTGTTCAATGTAGCTGAGTGCGGTCTTATACCTGTCTTCGCCTGTGATGTAGTCCATGGTAGACTTCAGCAGCACGCTGAACACGAACATGAAAGCGAAAAAACCGAGTGTGATGTACAGGTCCTTGCGCACAAAGCGGCGACCTTCGCGGCGAGGTATATTTTGGTAGTGACGCTCTGAAACCGGGGCCGGTGGCCGGGTTTGCCGGTAGCGGGGATTATGGTGCGGCTGATGCTGCCGTATGGCCTGTCGCTGTTCGCGCAGGTACTGCAGACGCAAATCATAGCGCACGCGCTTTTGGGGATCGGACAGGGTCTGATAAGCCGCGTTAACGACCTTGAACAATTCCTCCGCTCGTGCGTCGCCCGGGTTACGGTCAGGATGATACTTCAATGCCAGCCGCTTGTAAGCCAGCTTGATCTCCTGCGCCGAGGCCGTAGGACTCACGCCTAATGTGCTATATAGGTTATGCTCCAAAGAGACTAATGTAACAAAAAAGTGATACTTAAGTTAAGTAAACACGGACAAGATACAGCAAATTCCGTACTACAACTTTAACTGGTTATATCTTCCGCAAATTTTTAATCTAATAGCGTATACAGAAAAAGCACTAAAAAAGCTGGGCACTATGAATGACAACGGCACAAGAGAGAAAAGTAATAACCTCATTGATAACTTAATGGGGTATATTGATACCCGCATAGACATTATACGTCTGGAAATACAGGAAAAGCTAAAAGCTGCTTTTGTAAGTGCGGTACATGGTGCCTTGTTGGCCTTTTTTGGCCTGATGAGCTTCCTTTTTGTTAGCATCTTTCTGGGCCTTCTGCTCAACCACCTCCTTGACAGCTCTTTCTGGGGCTTCGGCATTATCGCACTATTCTATGTGATTGTGCTGGTGGTGCTGCTTGTTGGTCTCGACAAGAAAGTGTTTCAAGGCATGGCTGACAAAGCCTTTGATAATACGATATACAAAACAGACAAAAGAGAGAAACAAGTATGAGCGAAACTAACAACCCCCTGT
>NZ_AKIS01000020.1:0-51625 GCF_000277005.1 Pontibacter sp. BAB1700
CGTTACATAGTCCTGCCCTTTAGCGGTAAAGGCGTCAATGGAGAGCTGGGTTAGGTCGATCAGCTGCACGTTCAGCTCCCTGGCAACATCCTTCACGGCTTGCGGGTAGTCACCGTGCACGTTACTCAATTTGCCGTCTTTCCAGGGATAGTTGCGGTTCACGGGGGTCAGCAGAATAGGTATAGCGCCTTTCTCGCGGGTCTGGTGCACGTACAGGCGTAGGTACTCTTTGTAAGCTGTCACGTTGGTGTAGCGCTCCGGCTTGTTCTCGGCGGCATCGTTGTGGCCAAACTGCATCAGCACCAGGTCGTTTTTCTGTAGCGCCTGTATACCTCCGCCCATCGTCCTTCCTCAAAAAAGGTGCGTGTGCTGCGCCCTCCGCGGGCTTTGTCGGCCACAATCACACTGTCTGCCTTAATCAGGTGACGAAGCTTGTTCAGGCTGTCCGGTCGCATAAAAGGCTGAAACACCTGGCCCCATCCGGCAATCGGGTAGCGGGTGGTCATGTAGTCCTTTTCGTCATAGTTGCCGGTGTAGTCGGCTACAGTGGAGTCACCAATCAGGTATACCGTAACCGGCTTCTTCTTCTTGGATGGAACAAAAGCCATTAAAGCCAGGCTCAAAAACAGTAGTGAAAGGGTCAGCTTCTGCGTCATGGTCATTTTATTTTTAAACTTCAGATGGATAAAAAAGCATGGCCCTAAAGTGACCATGCTTAGTGTTTCAAATGAAAGTTCTTACTACTCGATGTTGAGTGCCGTGCCAGTCAGGTCTTTTCCTTTGGATACCTGCTTGGTGGCGTCTTTGAAATCTTTTTTCTCCAGGCGTACCTTCTCCGTTTTTGGTCCCAGTACCCGCACGGCTGGTTCCTTGCTCTCGTTGAAGCTAAAGCCCGTGAGATCGATGTTCTTGCTATTGTAAATGGTTAAGGCAGGTCCTTGCTCCGTCTCCACCCTCACGTTTTTAAGCACAATGCCGTCAGAGTCTACAGCGGTTATACCTTTCTTCGCCTTCAGCACGGCATTCTCGATGTTCACATTCTGCAGGTTCATCTCTGGCAAGCCCTGCAGCGCCAGCGCCTCGTCAGCACCTGCCACACGAATGTTTTTCATATAGATGTCCTTGAACGAAGGGGTTTCTTCTGTTACCGGCATCAGCTTCTCTTCCTTTTTAGCACCGCCTTGCTCAGCATCCATGGTCGGTGAGTTTCCACCGTAGAATAAGTTAAAGCTGATGGCCTGTGTAGGAATGTTGATCATGTCAATATTCGAGATGTAGATGTTCTCTACCACACCGCCACGGCCACGTGTGCTCTTGAAGCGCAGACCGATGTCAGTGCCGATAAAGGTACAGTTGGAAACATGCACATTTTTCACCCCGCTCGACATCTCGCTACCCACTACAAAACCACCATGACCATGGTATACCACGTTGTTCTTCACGATCACATTTTCGGTAGGTATACCCCTATCGCGACCATGTTGGTCTTTGCCGGACTTAATGCAGATGGCATCATCTCCCACATCGAAAGTGTTGTTGTAGATGACAGAGTTCTTGCATGACTCCAGGTCCAGACCGTCGCCGTTCTGCGAGTACCAAGGGTTGCGCACCGTCAGGTTACGTATGGTCACGTCCTCGCACATGAGCGGATGAATGTTCCAGGCCGGAGAGTTCTGGAAGGTAGGGCCGTCGAGCAATACCTTCTTGCAGTTTATCAGGCTAACCATTACAGGTCGCATGAAGTCCTTGATCGGCTCAAATTGCTCTTTCTCCGTCAGGTCAAGCGGCACATTGAAGTTACCGGTTACAGCTCCGCGCTTAGAGCTTTCAGTAGGATACCAGATCTTACCATCGTCGCTCAGCACGCCACCTGATTTCAACAGCGTCTTCCACTGCGATTCGGTCATTTTGCCTTTCTTCACCGGTCTCCAGGCATCGCCGTTTCCATCGATCACACCTTTGCCGGTAATGGCTACATTCTCCAGGTCACGACCTGAAATCGGGGACTGGCAACGGAAGGTGTTCAGGCCCTCAAAGCTGGTTTTCACAAGTGGATAGTCGTCAAAATCCTTGCTGAACAGCACCAATGCCCCATCTTCAACGTGCAGATTGATGTTGCTTTTGAGCACAATAGGACCAGTTAGCCACATACCACGCGGCACGATCACTTTGCCTCCTCCTTTGGCTACTACATCGGCAATGGCTTTCTCAAAGGCTGCTGTGCTCTTGGTCAGGCCATCGCTTACTGCACCAAAATCGGTGATGCTGACGCTGTAGTTGCCGAAACTTGGCTCCTGCACACGTGGCATATCAAACTCGATGCCTTCGTATACCCAGTCGGTATTGGCAGTGCTGGCTGCCGTTGCCACAGGGGCAGTTGTGTTGGCAGTTGCAGTCGCAGCAGGCTGTTGCTGGCAGCCAAATTGCAGCGCACCGGCTATACCTACCAAAAGGAACATGCGGTTTTTAATGAACTTTCTCGTAATCATACCTTAAGGGATTAATCTCTAACTGAAATCTTGGTTGAATTTGGGGTGATGCGGAACCAGTCTACATCAGCGTAACCGGAGTCGTTGGTTTTGCCGGGGCGGGTGGCGAACAAGCCCACTTTAGCGCCAATCCAGCGGCCAGGTACGGCTGTAAAGGGAGCACCTACCGATTTGTAAGTCGTGCCGTCTTCGCTGTAGCTGAACTGGCAGGCGGCGTCTTTACCTACATTCACCCGGAAATACACTTCATTGCCATTCAGCTTACCCAGCACCTCTTCATTTTCAGGTGTGCCTTTGTCAGCTTTAGTAACGGTGTTGTAAGTCAGGTATAGCCCATCGGGCTTGCTCACCAGGGATACATAGGCATAGTCTTCGCCCATCACGATCAGGCCGGAGCGCTCGTCCTGCAGTTTTGGGTTGGCTGTAAATTTAAGTTTGGTAGTGGCCGTGAAAGTCTCTGCCGGGAACTTCTGCAGCAGGAGGTTCGGTACGTCCCAGTAATTTTTAAAATCCTCCGGCAGCTGTTCGGTGAACAGGCGCAAATGTCCTTTGGTGCCGGTGGCAAAAGCCCAGGTTGCTTTCGGGTTGGCATGCCACTGCCACTGCAGCCCCAGGGCATGACCGTCAAATTCATCGGATTCCAGTGGAGTAGCTACAGGGTATACCTTACCCACATTCGGTTTCTGATAAGTCAGTACCGGTTCGCCTTTGCCGTCGCCGTCTTTGTCTATACCTATCACAGGCCAGTCGTTCACCCACTTCACCGGGTTGAGGTGCACTACGCGGCCATAGGCTTCGATATCCTGGAAGTGGATGAACCAATCTTCGCCTGTTGCAGTCTCGACCCAGGCACCCTGGTGCGGACCGTTGATCGGTGTGCTGCCCTGGTCCATCACGATCTTCTCTTCATAAGGGCCATACACGTTCTTCGAACGCAGCACCAGTTGCCAGCCCGTAGACACGCCACCGGCCGGTGCAAAAATGTAGTAATAGCCGTTGCGCTTATAAAACTTCGGACCTTCCACTGTTGGATGCGCGTCGTGTCCGTCAAAAACCATCACGCCTTCGTCCAGTACACTGGTGCCATCCGGGCTCATTCGGTTCATCGTGAGGATACTCTTTATACCTGCCCGGCTTCCGGCCCAGCCATGCACCAGGTAGGCCTTGCCGTCTTCATCCCAAAGCGGACAAGGATCAATCAGGCCTTTGCCTTCCTTTACCAGCACTGGTTTTTCCCAATTCCCTGCCGGGTTTTTGGTCTTTACCATGTAGATGCCGAAATCCGGATCGCCCCAATAGATGTAGAACTCGCCGTTGTGATGGCGGATGGCAGGTGCCCATACCCCGTTTCCGTGCTGTGGCTTGGAGAAGTGATCATAAGGCGTGTTACGATCAAGTGCGTAGCCGATAATGCTCCAATTTACCAGGTCCTTGGAATGCAGTATCTGCAGACCGGGTATAGCATTGAAGCTGGAGGAGGTCATGTAATAGTCTTCGCCCACCTGCACTACATCCGGGTCGGAATAGTCGGCGTGCAGGATCGGGTTCTTATATCGGCCATCGCCCAGGTCAGCCATCCAAACCTCTGAAACAGGGGCTGGTGTTGATTGTATCGTCTCTGCGGTTGCGCTCGTGTTGTCCTGTTGCGCCAGCCCTGAGCAGGAACTGAGTAGCAATGAAAAACAAGCGGCAGCGTAAAGTACAGGTTTCTGAGTCATGGCAATTGTGTTTCAATGATGTAAAGGTCTATTTACTGGCTGTCCCGAATTTCTCTCCCGGTATCCAGCCATCGAATATCTTCTCTAAGGTATAGTCGCTGAGTTGTCTCTTGCTGAGCTGATGCGACCAATCGACCGCTTGCCAGCCCTGGCACCCGGTCCTTTGGATTTATATTCTGCGTAGAAAGTCGTCTGCTCGGCCTCCGGTTTGTTCCAGTTGTGCCAACCCTCCGGCCTAATGTGCGGACCGAGGTAGCTGTTGATGAACACCGTCTTGGCATGCGGTCTCCAGGGACGGCCCAGATAGTAAGATCCTTTCGGAGCGTCGCCCGTGAGGCGGCAGTTCAGGAAAACAAACCCGTAGGGAGCGCCCTCCACAGTAGAAGCGGCCGTTACGTAGCTGCCGCCTTTTTTGCTGTAGATCTCACAGTTCTCAAACACAGCCGTGGACCAGCCAAAAATAAAATCGGTCGTGCCTCGATGTAACAGTTCTTGTAATACTGACGGCTTTTCTCACCGTGCGGGTATAGCGTGTCCTGGTTGCCCAGAAAACGGCAGTTGGTAAACATCACTCTGTCTCCGTCGATGCGCACCGCCACCGCCTGCCCTACCGGACCAGCGGAGTTCTCGAAAGTGATGTTCTCAGCTGAGAAGTCATCTCCGAAAATAAAAAAGCTGGTTGAGCCGGTCGTGCCCATTTCTTCGCCGAAGCGGTTCTTTTTGGAGGCGTAATCGTCATAAGTCAGAATGGTATGCTGCACATCCTCCCCCACCAGTTTCACCATGGTTTTGGAAGTCGGCAGTACCAGTTTCTCTTTATACACGCCGTTTTTGATGTAGATGGTCGTGGTGTTTTTGCGGAAATCCGGCACGGCATTGATGGCTTCCTGCACTGATCTAAAATCACCGCTGCCGTCCTGTGCCACCACAAAGTCATGCCCCTGCCCTTTTGCAATAGCAAAGGACAACAGCAAAGGAATCAGTAACAGGTATAGCTTGTGCGTCATTGTCGTGATCAGGTTTACTTGGCGGCAGCCGCGCTTTTCAGTTCTTCAAATTCAATGGAGGCCATGATGAACGGACCAACTGCCTTCGGGTCATTGTCGCGTTTCGGTTCGGAGATGTAGTACTCGTAGGTACCTTCGCGGTAAGGTTTGCCACCCAGACCGGCTACGGCACATACCTCCGTGATGCTGATGCCGCCGTCTGCATCCTGTCGGATGAAGTTATCCAGAATACCCTGGTAGCCTTTGGTTGCCGCCTGCATGTAGCTCTGGTCCAGGTAACCTTTCTTGCTGGCCTTCACCAGAAAGTAAGTGAACATGCTCGAAGCAGATGATTCTAGGTAATTGCCTTCACGACCGCCCTGGTCCACTACCTGCCACCAAAGGCCTGTTTTCGGATCCTGGTACTGCACAACGGCTTTGGCTAACTTCTGCGTGATCTGCAGTATCTCGGCGCGCTTCGGGTGGTCCTGTGGGAAGTAGTCCAGCACATCGACAAGCGACATGGCAAACCAACCCATGGCACGGCCCCATACCTCCGGCGAGCGGCCTGTCTGCGGGTCTGCCCACTGCTGTTCGCGGCTCTCGTCCCAACCGTGGTGGTAGAGTCCTTTTTCAGGGTTCCAGGTATACCTGTCGATCAGGTGGATCTGGTTGGCTACGTCGTCAAACAGGGCGGGCTCGTTATACTTGGCAGCATACTGCGCCAGGAAAGGCGAAGCCATGTACAGTCCGTCGAGCCACATCTGGTGCGGGTATACCTTCTTGTGCCAGAAGCCGCCCCCGCTGGTGCGCGGGTGCGTGCGCATCTGGTCACGCAGGTTATCAAATGCGATCTTATACCTTTCGTCGCCCGTCTCTTCGTAAAGCTTGATCAGGAACTTGCCCGGGTTGACCCGGTCGATGTTGTAATCAAGTTTTTTATAAGTCCGAATGGTGCCGTCCTCCGTGATCATGGTGTTGGCGAAGGTTTTGATGTAAGTGAAGTACTTCTCGTCGCCGGTGTGCTTCCATACCCGCTCCAGTGCGCTGGCAAACAACCCCTGGGTATAGTCCCATTTCGGCTTCGGCTGAAAGTCGATCATCCAGCCCTCCGGACTTCGCTTCATCTCGGAGTCGGCCATCTGCACCGACCAGGGTTTGGCTTCTTCCTGTGTCACAGCCTGGGTCTGTTGTACCGGCTCACCTGTTTTGCAGGCGGTGGTCAGGAGTATCAGTGCGGCCACTGTGTAGCGTATCAGTTTCATAAGCTTGTAATATTGCGTAGGCTTTTCAGCCTCCTTGTTCGTTCAGATTATTTCGTACCTGCAGCGCTTGTCGCTTTCAGCTCAGGTTTCCAGTTGTCTTTTCCGGCCAGAATCGTTTCAGGCGTATAGCGCTTCGCTTCTTTCGCCGTCAACTGCCTGGACCATTTCACCCGCTGCGCAGGTATAGCGCCGGGGCCAGAGGAATTGTATTCGGCATAAAAAGCTGTCTGCTCGGCCTCCGGTTTGTTCCAGTTGTGCCAGCCTGCCGGCCGGATGTGCTTGCCGAGCTGTGTGTTCAGGAAAACCGTCTGTGCGTATGGTCGCCAGGGTCTGCCCAAATATACCTGTAGCTTTTCGTCAGCCGCTGTTACGGTGCAGTTCAGGAACACAAAACCAAAAGACTGTCCTTCAGGTGTAGAGGCCGCCGTGATGTAGGAGTTCTTTTTGCACTGGATGGTGCAACGCTCAAACACCGACGTAGCCGGTCCGAAAATGAAGTCAGTCGTACCCTCGATGTAGCAATCCACGAAGTACTGCCGGCTGCCACTCACGCCCACATATAGCGTATCCTGGTCTCCGATGATGCGGCAGTTTTGAAACACCGCCCGGTCGGCCTCCACGTGCAGCGCCACGGCTTGGCCTACCGGTCCGGCAGTGTTCTCAAAAGTAATGTTCTCGGCTCTGAAGCCATTGCCCTGTACCAGCACGGTATAGGACGTAAAAGTATTGATGTCGCCTTTGCCCGAGTAGTCGTCCCAGGAAATAATCGTCTTGTGCTTGTCCTCCCCGATCAGGGTGATGTCGGTCTTCCAGGAAGGAATCACCAACTTTTCCCGGTAGGTGCCATTCTTCACAAAAACTTCCACGCCTCCAAGCGGGAAGGCAGGTATAGCATCGATTGCCTCTTGCACACTGTTGTAGTCACCGCTGCCGTCCTGCGCCACCACCAGCTTTTTGTGTTGCGCCTGCACGGCTAAGAGGCTAAAAGTAAACAGTATAGTCAGAAGGTATTTCATGTACTATAGTTCAGTTGCTGGTTTCACTAAGCTGTTCAGGTATACCTCTACATTGGTGTACTGCCTGCCCAGGGTATAGCCGGCCGCATCTGCGGGATTTGTCGGGTCCAGATTGTGCTGCCGCTCCCAGGCATCCGGCATGCCATCCTGATCCTTGTCTTCCGGTGCCGGCGCCGACTTCAGCTCTGGCCAGCCGCCCACATCCTGCTGCGAATCGATGATGCCGTTTTTCTTTTTGCCGCTGGTTGGTTTGCCAGAGCGCACGTCGGCTACTACGCGGGCATCCACAGCGTCACGTTTGTGGCTGGCGCCCGCGTTAGCCAGCACCAGTTCGTAAGCCTGCGACGCATTTTGTTCTTTGATGGCTGCCACCTCAAAAGGATTAACCGTCTTCACAGAATCTATATGATCGGCCTGCACACCACCCGCCCAATTATCCTGGGTGATGGCCGGATGGCCTTCCACGTGATTGCCCGCTACATAGAATTTGCCGTATGGCTGCGATGGGTTTACAATGCGATCGGTTTTGGATGAAGCTGTCGCAGGACCTGCCTTGTAATAATTGTTCACCATATTATAGCGGCCCTTCTCTCCACCGTAGGAACTGTTGTGCACCCAGTTGAATATCACGTTGTTTCGGAAATCCACCAGTTCATCCGGGCTGTTCGGCGTGGACTTGGAGCCGGAGAAACGAGGTGTGCGGCTGCTGTGGTTGGCGATCAGGTTGTGGTGAAAGCTGGCGCCCTCCCCTCCCCAGATGCCGCCGTAGCCATGGTTGCCCTTGGCATGCACCGACTCGTTCAGGCTTTCGGAAATGATGCTCCACTGCAGCGTAAAGTTCTTGTTTCTGTAAAAAGAGGCGCATTCATCCGTAGCCCAGCTCATCGAGCAGTGATCAATGATGATGTTGCTGCGGCCTTTGTTGCCACTCAAAGCGTCTTCCTGCTGCTCGGTCACGTCGCCCAACCGGAAACGCAGATAACGCAGGATTACGTTGTCAGCTTTAACGCTCACCGGGTAGTTGCTGATGCAGATGCCATCGCCGGGAGCTGACTGCCCCGCGATGGTCACATCGCCATTGTTGATGTCCAGCGGTTCTTTGAGCGCGATGGTGCCTGACACGGCAAACACGATAATACGTGGTCCTTTTTTCTGAATGGCCTTGCGCAAACTGCCTTCCCCACTGTCTTCGAGGTTAGTGACATACACGACCTGACCGCCGCGCCCGCCAGTGGTATATTTACCAAAGCCCTCCGCACCCGGAAATGCCAGGGGCTTTGAGTCAGCAGGTAGAGCTGGGGCCGTGGATGCGGTCACTGCCTCTCCGGTAGACCCGACAGGTATACCTGTCGGGTGCGTTGCGCACCCAGCCAGGCATACTACCAATAGCGCCACGCTATTTGATATCAATTTCTTCAGGTCGTTTCGGGTTGTCATGCTATTCAGTTTTATGCTACCGGTATAGGTGCTCTTTCCAGGGCTATACCTTATTTGTCTTTAGAATTTTAACTGCACCGGGTTGGCAAGCTCACGGGCTGTTCTGTCAAGGTACTGCAGGAAAGCGGCTTCATCTTTTATACCTTCCGGCTCCAGCTCCCAGGCTGCCAGGTAGTAGTACTCCAGCTTGTTGCCATTCGGCTTCAGCTTCACCACATGGCTGTGTTCATCTGCGGTAAATTCCATAAAGTCCTGCGGGCGGAAAAGCACCGCTATACCCAGGTTGTCGCCTTCGCCGTTCAGACTCTGCTTGCCGTAAGTGGCGATGTAGCCCCATTCCCCGTTGCCGCCTTTCTTGGTATGCAGCTTGGCTCTTTTGTCTTTGATAAGACCTGTAGCCAGGTTCTGCGGTTCGTCACCTGCTATACCTACCTGGTGGTGCGTCAGTCGTGTACCGGCGTGTATGTTGATGTTGGAGTTAATGTTAAGGTTCATGTCGGCGATCTTCCAGCCGTAGTAGTTTGTGCGGATGGACGAGTATACCGGTCCGTTTTCGGTGATCACGCTGATCATGCTGTCGGTTTCGGCCATGCGGTTGGCAGCTCCGTTGTGGAAGTGCGCCAGTGTGCCTACGCCCAGCGACTTGGCTACTTTGAGCACATCCATGCCCCAGTCCTGCAGTTCGTGGTACGAGTCGTAACCGTCCTGCCCTGCCTTTTGCAGCACCATGTCGTGGGTAGTTTTGCCGAACACATCGGTACCATTGCGCCAGTCCAAGTAAAAGCGGTAGCCCACCTTATCCGACTCCCAGCCCGGACCTTCGTAGCGGATATAGTAAGAGTGGTCGGTCACTTCATCCGGCACTCGCAGTGAGTCCACATTCTGGAAGGTCCCGCCAATATACTTACGGTCTTTAAACTCACCGCCCACTTTGTGCGATAGTTCGGCCTGCGTGCGCTTGGTATAGTTGCGGCTGGCTTCCCCGTTTTCTTTGTAGCGCACCGTAAGGGTACGGCTAGCTTTGGGGGCCATTTTGTCGAGCACCAGGTATACACCCGGCTTGTCGCCGTCTTTGTGATTGAACTGGCTCGCTATTTCGGTTTTACCATCCAGCACCACAAAAGCACGGCTGTTGAAATTCGGATACTTCTTCTGCAGCTCCCGAGCGCTCAGGTATACCGGGGCACTTTCACGCTCCTGACTAAGGGGATTCGTCACTTTCACGGTGAAGGACTTCGGGTACTCCTTGCGCAGATCCTGGGCTGAAAGGTTGAGGCTGAGCAATACAGCCGCTAACACACACGCTCCTTTTTTCCACACCTTCATTTTGGTATTCATTTTCACTGTTATCGTCTTTATTTCACCTGCTCTTTAATGATATCCTGCACCAGACTGTTGATGTACACTTCGATATCGTCGTAGGCAGTGCTTAGATTTCTTTTGTCCTGTGGCTTGTTCGGGTCCAGTTTATGGGCCATCTCCCAGTCATCCGGTATACCGTCGCCGTCTGTGTCTTTTGCAGCTGACTTCGATTTCAGCTCAGGCCAGCCGCCCACATCTTCCTGCGAATCGATGATGCCGTTTATGCTGCCGCTGGAACCGGGTGCCGTGAAAGAGTTATTGCGCACATTGTCCACTACGCGCACATCCACGGCATCACGCACTAAGGACGCTCCGGCATAGTCCAGCACCCTTTCGTAAGCAACTTCAGCCGTATGGGTCGTCACATTGTTATTGATCGGGTGCGGAGACTCCAGGCGCATGGCTGCTTTATCGGCGGCAGATACAGTGCCGTAGCTGCCATGAAACTGGTTGTACACCCCATAGGTCCAGTTGTCGTTCGTGGCGCGGGTACTGCCCTCCACCACGTTGCCGTTGATGTAGAACTTGCCCCAGATGCCGTATACCTCTGTGCCTGCTGTTTTATTTTTATCAATCGAGAAAATCCGCTCTTTTTTGGTCGTGAGAGGGCCTGGTTTGTAGTAGTTGTTCACGATGTTGATATTCATCGCTTCTCCGCCATAGGCGCTGTTGTTTCCCCAGTTGAAGGTCACGTTGTTGCGCATGTCCACCAGGTCGGTGAGGGCAAAGGCTTTGCCAGCTTCCTCGCCAAAACGTGGGTTGCGGCTGTCGTGGTGGGCCAGCAGGTTGTGGTGAAAAGACGCATTCTTGCCGCCCCAGATGCCGCCGTAGCCATGTGCTCCTTTTGCATGGGCAGAGTTGCGGAGGCTTTCTGAAATAATGCACCACTGCAGCGTGAAATTCTCGTTGGCGTAGAAAGACACGCACTCGTCAGTCGACCAGCTCATCGAGCAGTGGTCGATGATGATGTTCTTGCGAAATCTCCCTTCCAGCGCATCGGCTTCCTGCCCGGCCGCGTCTCCCATCCGGAAGCGCATAAAGCGGATGATCACGTTATCCGCATTCACAATTACCGGATAGTTACGGATGGTAATACCGTCGCCCGGAGCTGTTTGCCCGGCTATGGTCAGGTCTCCGTTGCTGATGGCCAGCCTGGAGTTCAGAGCAATCGTACCTGACACTTCAAACACGATGATCCTTGCACCCGGCGTAGCAACAGCAGCCCGCAGACTGCCGGTACCGGAGTCGTTCAGGTTGGTCACTTTGATCACCTTACCGCCACGGCCACCTGTTGCATCCTTACCAAAACCCTCCGCACCCGGAAAGGCAAGCGCTTGCTCCACAACAGGAACAGGCCCTTCGGCAGTAGGTTCCTCTACCTTTGGTTCGGGCTCAGACTTACTTTTGCAGGCTGCAAACGACAAGGAGATTCCCAAGGCAGTCAGACATACCCACAACCCTGTTTTGGAAGCAAGATGATACATGGCAAGCTAATGTTAAGGTAGGTGTGGCCTGCATCAGACCACACCTGTTAAATTATTTATCTCCAGCGAGGGTCGCCAGCATTGTTACGGCCCTGGAAGCTGTTGTCGATCAATGTGAAATCACCGTTTCTAGGGTCCTTGAACAGATCAAACGTGGTGCCACTGTAGGTTGACACGCCCGGTATTTCATTTGAATTCACCACCAGGTCAGACGTCACGTGGGTGCTGCCGGATTCTATCAGGGTATTACTGCCGGCCCTTATACCTGACACAGCCCTGTTACCTCCCGCACTCTTTCCGATTCCGAAAATGGAGTTGTTCACTTTGATACCTCCGGTTACATCATTTGAGCCATAGTCGATCAGGTAACGACCACCCTCCGGCACTTCGCTGAAGGTGCTGTTTTCGATCAGGATGGAGCGTGATGGTGCCTTGCTGGTCATAAAGCGCTCGATCTTATAGAAGGTGCTGTTCTTATACACGATGTCTTTCACATCTACACCCGCATTATCAATCGTCAGCACGGCATAGTTTGATAAGCTGTCTACCACACTGTTCAGAATCTGGAACTTGTCCACGACTGTGCCCGCGCTCGTCAGACGCACAAGACCTCTGAAGATCTCGGCATGGCAGGATTCAAACTTGATCTTACCGATAGAGAAGGCTTTGTTCACGTTCATCACGTAGCGGCTCGAGTAGTTGTCGCTGCGCATGGCCACGCTCTTGAAAACCACAGAGTCAATCTGGCTACCTTCTACGAAGTTGAAATTGCTGGTGAAGTAGATCTCAGCCAGCTCCGGGTTGAAGCTGTTGGCACTCATGATGGTAACTGATCGGTCGAGGTTGGTAGTAGACGAGATCGTATAGCGCGTACCTCTTTTCAACAGCACCGTACTGCCTGAAGGAATCTGTGAAAGTGTGTCTTGCAGTACAGAAGGGCGATTTGTAATGCCAGTCAAATCAATAACTTCTCCGGCAAACGAAGCGGCCTTTGTAGTGAAGTTGCGTGTGCCTTTAGAAGAGTTGTTCCGGAAGATCTCTGCCGTATACGCCGTACTCGGACGAAGCCCTTCGATCAGTATCTGCCGTGCCTGCAAATCAGCTTCTGTGAGCGGCACCTCGATCGGATTGCCGGCAGGTGCAGTCGGCGTCAGCACGATTCGGGTCAGCCCCGGTGACTCACGCCATTTCAGGATTACGGCATTCTCGATCACATCGGAGTCGAACATCGACTCAAATATCTGCTCTCCTCTGATTCTGAACCGGTTACTCACCACTGGCTTAGACTCTGGCCTTTCGCCCAACGCATTGGCCCAAATGCGGGCATAGTAATCTACTCTTGCGTCTAACTGATCATCTGTGAAAACGACACCAGATGTATCTGTCTGCACGGTAAGCAGAACCGGTGTGGCAAAGAGCGTATCAGCTGCCACTTCCACCGTATAGGTCACGCCGCTGCTGGCTGTCGTGTAGAGCGATGGGTTCCAGGTGAGCTTTACCTGTTTCTCCCCGCTTACGGACTGAATCGCACCAGCTGGTGTGAACATGCGCATCAGTTCGAGTGAGTCCACTTCCTTTTTACAGGCCACCGTTACCAGCCCCAGCATCAGCACAGGAACCAGCGTACCGGATATTTTCTTTAAATATTTTGTCATCTCTTGATAGCTTAGTTTCATGATCTGATTAAAAATTAATATCCGTAGTCCTGTGTTAACCTGAAGTTCTGGTTAAGCACACCAGAGTAGATCGGGAACAACTCAGACTGACCAGGCTGGAACGCAACAGCGAACTGCTCTGCATAGGTATCATTTAAGGCAGCACGCCAGTTCTTGCGGGTATAGCCTTCCGGCGTAGAGGTTGGCCCTGGGGTATGCATCACTTCTGACACGGAACCTCCGAATAGATCCAGTCCTGCCATCTCCTGCGCTACAGTCGGGCTGTTGCGGAATGGCGTCAGCTTCACGTACACATAGTTTGGCACATTGGCATACTTGCCCGTTCCGTCACGGAACTGCACCAGCTCAGCACGGGTCTGGTTGATCATGCTCTCCAACTGGTTCCAGCGGATCAGGTCATATTTGCGAACTGCCCTCACCCCCGAACTCCAGAAAGCGCTCCTGCGCCACCGCCTGGAAGAATCCCTGCTGGTCGGTTGGCGTTACACCCATTCTATCTTCGTGTCCGGCAAAAGCTCTTCTTCTTACCGCTTCATAGGCGGCTATTGCCTCGCCGCTTGGTCCTCCATTTAGTTCGTTATCAGCCTCGGCAAACATCAGCAGCACGTCGGCATAGCGCAGAATCGGCCAGTTGATGCCTAGAGTCTGGTTAGTACCAGTTATACCTGTCCAGTATTTTCTGAACTTACCATCACGCATCAGGATGGAGGTAGACAAATCGATCTGGTCGTCTTTGTTGATGGAGAAGTAAGCCAGCGTTACATCTCTTCTGATATCTCCTACCGGATCAAAGGCATAGAAGTAAGTTGGGATGGCTTCCAGCTGGCCGTTTGCCTGACCATAGCTCGAACTGGCGTCTATACGCAGTCCGTTTGAGTAACCGAGCTTACTGTCTGTTCTGGCATTACCACCGTAGGCACCTGCTTCAAAAATGCGCTCACCCGTCGGATCCATGGAGCTGGTGTGCAGTCCGCGGAAGATATTCTCGTAGCTTGGGTTCAGGCCATGCTGACCGCTCTGTATGATATCCCAGGTTTCGTTACGGGCTATCTGGTAATAGTCTTTATAATCAGATCGACGCTCCATGGCGCGGCTCTCTCTTCTGAGTGAATAACCGCCACGGGCCAGGGCCAGGCGTGCGCGCAGGCCTTTCACGGCACCCTTCGTCACGCGTGTGCTCGGGTCACCCGACTCTGAGCGCCACGGCACCAGCTCTGCCGCCAGCTTCAGGTCGTCCAGCAAACGGTCATAGATCTCGTCGCGGTCAGTTTTAGGGATGTTGAGGTCCGGAATATCAGCTGAAGGCTCAAACTGCGCCGGCACATCACCCCAGTTGCGAATCAGCTCGTGGTAGAAAACGGCACGCAGTGTCAGCGCCTCACCGTGTAGTTTTCGCATGGCTGCCTGCTCGGCAGGCGTGCCGTTGTTGTACAGGTTGGAGGCAGGTATGTACTTGATGGCAATGTTGGCTCTTTCTATACCTGAGTACAGCTCCAGGAAAGGTCTGAACAGCTCCGTGTTATCCGGGTGCACGCCATAACCACTGATTCCTCTTCTATCGAGCGGGTTATAGGCACCACCCACCCTGAAGTCATCGGCAGCGTTCGGGTACAGGGTAGAGATGCGGCTGCCGTAGGTGTTGTCACCCATCAGCCTGTTGTAAATGCTGATAACGGCTGAGTTAGTGTAGGAAACACTGGTAAAAACCGCATCCTGCGAAATAGTGGAAGGGTTCTCCACATCCAGGTAATGCTCACAGGATGTAAATGTCAGGCTTCCCCCCATGGCAAGGAACAGAACAAGCGACTTTATATAGGACTTTTTCATCTTTGCTAATGCTTTAATATTCTAGAAAGTAACATTTACACCACCCAGTATGAAGCGGCTGCGCGGATAGGCAGCGTAGTCAACACTTGGTGTCAGCGGGTTGCTGCGACGGGTGTTAGCCTCCGGGTCGTAGCCAGAGTAGCCTGTGATGGTGAGCAGGTTGTTTACGGTACCATACACACGGAACTTAGAGATGAACCTGTGCGCTTCAGCAGGCTCTCAGGCAGTGAGTAACCCAGCGTCAGGTTGCTGATGCGCAGGAAAGAACCGTCTTCGATAGCGAATGAGTGCAGGAAGTACTGACCGCCAGCAGGTGTCCAGTACTTGGCATCCTGGTTCATCGCGGCAAGCTGCTCGGGGTTGGTCACCAGTTGTCCGGCATCGTCATACCACTGCCATCTGTCGTTCATCAGGCTGAGCATGTTGTTGTCGCGGTACAGGTACTGGGTCGTGAACTCAACTTTGTTGGCGTTGTACACTTTGTTGCCATAAGAGAAGTTCATGAAGAGGCTCATGTCGAAGCCTTTGTAAGCAAACTGCTGGTTAAAACCACCGATGAACTTAGGCTGTGCGTTACCCAGCACGGTTCTGTCTTCTGTGGTGATCAGCATGTTGCCATTGTCAGACAGTTTTTTCAGTTTCAGGTCACCTGGCTGAGGGGCTTTGTTGCCCAGCGCAACGGCACGGCTGTCTGGCACTCCATCTCTTAAGGTATAAGTCCAGGTGCCGGTAGCTTCATTGTAATTATGATTGAAGTCATCAAGTGTGTAGTATCCATCGGTCACGTAACCGTAGAACTGACCAACCGGCTGTCCCACCTGTACGATAAAGTCCTGTAGACTATTCACCCAGCCCGACTCTACCAGGTATGAGTTACGTGGTGTTCCGCTTGGGTCAAGACCCAGGCTCACGATCTTGTTTCTGTTGAAGGCGATGTTGAAGTTAGAAGACCAGGTAAAGTCTCTGGTATCTACCACGATACCGTTCAACTGCACTTCCAGACCTCTGTTTTCTGTTTCGCCGATGTTCTGGAACTGCCACTCATAACCGCTGGTCTGCGGAATGTTGGCGCGGAGCAGCAGGTCTCTGGTGCTGTTCTTGTACAAGTCGATGGAAGCGGTGATGCGGTTATTGAGCACAGAGAAATCGAAGCCTAGGTTTCTGGACAAAGTAGTCTCCCACTTCAGGTTAGAGTTTGCCAGGTCGTTGGCAGCAAAGCCCGGTGTAATCGCCTCGTTGAAAGCATACCCGTCATTGCCGGATGCCACGAACATGGTTTTCCAAAGGTCTACTCCTACTCTGTTGTTACCTACTTCGCCTATACTGGCTCTTACTTTCAGGTCAGACAGCCATTTCTGCGTGAAGGCCATGAAGTTTTCCTCCCCAATGTGCCAGGCAACGGAAGCTGACGGGAAATAACCTACTCTGTTTTCAGGCGAGAACAGTGAAGAAGCATCACGACGGAGGTTGAATACGGCGCGGTACTTGTCATTGAAGCTGTAGCTCAGGCGGCCGAAATAAGAAAGAAGTCTTTCGGATGATTCAGCTGTTGTTGGAGCGTCCTGGATCAGGCCAGCCGGAGGAGTTGCTTTCTGTATACCTGCAAAGGCTTGCTCTGGTGTGATATCTTCTGGCAGCCACTTGGTGGTGATGTTGCGGTTTGAAGTTTCACGCTGCCAAATCTCCTGGCCGAGCAGGGCGTCAAACTTATGCGCATCGGCTACCGTGAAACGATAATTCAGCGTATTGGAGTTTGTGATCGAGAGCGCCTCGCCTGCCTGCAACTGCACTACGGGCATGCCAGCATTTTGGCGGGCTATACCTGTTGCCGGACCATTGAAGATGTTCACATCCCGATTGTTTGACGTGATACCGAACACACTTCTTGCCGTTAGGTTTTTGATGATATCAAAGCTCGCCCAGCCATTTAGCAAAAGGTCGTTGCGATAGTCATGCTTCAATTCCTGATTAGCCAGTAAGACAGGGCTGGTCAGGTTAGTTTGGTTAGCAAACTCCGGGTCAAATTCATCGATCACGTTTTCCTGGCCAGGCGCAACAAACGGTCTGAAACGTACTGAGTTTCTAAGTCTGTTGGTGCCCTGAGAACCTGTGCTGGAAGTACCCACACCATCAATTTGCTGGCGGCTGTAGCGGCTATTCACCCCTACCTTCAGGCGGTCGCTGATCTTGTGGTCAAACTTGAAAGATGCTAGTGTTCTCACAAAACCTGAGTTCAGCATGATTCCCTGTTCGTCGGTATGGTTCAGCGTTACATTAAAGGTTGTTACTTTAGAGCCACCAGACACTCCTACAATGTGCGTCTGGCTATAAGCGTCGCGTCCGAACACCTCATCCTGCCAATCGGTGAATGGCATGTTCTGGTAAATATCAATGTCCTCGTAGCGACCGTAGCGCGTTACAAAGTTATCGCGTGTCTCCTGGTTTGTGTTGAAGTTGTAGATCTGATACTGGTACTTCACGAAATCGTAAGGATTCATCACGTCCAGCTTATTTACAATGCTGCGCACACCGGCAAAACCATTGTAAGTCACCTGCGTCGGCATCTCAACACCACCTTTAGTTGTGATGAGCACCACACCATTGGCACCTCTGGCACCATAAATTGCGGTAGAGGCAGCGTCTTTCAACACGTCAATTGTTTCGATCTCCTGAGGCGAGAGCACAGAAAGCGCATTCTCCATCTGGATACCGTCTACTATATATAAAGGAGAGTTGTCCTGCGTAATCGAACCACCGCCACGTACCCGGATCTGGATCTCGGCACCCGGCTGTCCTTCAGAGGTAGTCACCTGCACACCAGCCAGCCGGCCTGCCAGGGCCTCCGCTGCCGTGCTCACAGGTATATCACGCAGCTGCTTGGCACCAACCGACGAAACAGAGCCCGTCAATTCCTTGCGTGAAACCTCCTGGTAACCTATTACAACTACTTCTTCCAGCGCCTTTGCATCAGGCTCCAGTCTTACGTCTATCGTGCCACGGTTGCCTATCTGCACTTCCTGCGGCTGATACCCGATAAAGCGGAAAACCAGCACACCATCATTACTCGGAGCAACCAGCCTGTAGCTACCCTCCGCATCCGTAGGCGCCGCCACTGAGGTACCCTTCACTAAGACGGTCACCCCGGGCAAGCCCTCTCCTTTCTCATCCACTACTTTGCCCGTAACATTAAAGCCCTGGGCAAACGCGCCGGCAAAGGCGGCGAAGATAAACGATACCGTGAGCAGGTATTTCATCTTCTTTAGTAAAATATGTTGCATAGGTATAGATTAGTTTGTTATAATAAGGACTATATTTATTCTTCAGGTTTAAGACCTTGTGCATGTATTTTCGCCGTGGTGCCGGCTGAGCTTAAATTCCCGGAGAGCAGCAGTATAATTGCACCGTATGAACCTAAACTTTCGCCTTGGTTGCACAAATAATTTGCGCAACCGATTGCATTTTAATAACTCTCCTCAAAAAAAACAATAAAAAGTTCTTTTATTTTTCAATAAATCATTTCTAAGCAACCTTGTTTAAACATTTTTAAAAATAAGCTAATAATTATGGCGTTTCATTGACATTTTAAAACCCCTCCTCTCCAAACCATCTCCCATGGCACCAACAATCACAGGACATAATTTTTCTGAATTATTTATTGTTGTGTAAAAAAATTTACTACTTTGCGCAAACGATTACGCAAACTGAGAGTATAAAATAGCCATGAGCATTACCTATACAGTAAGACACGCCACCCACCCGGCCGATAGCCGGCACTATGATACCGCAAAGCTGCGCGAGCACTTCCTGATCGAGCAGTTGTTTGAAGCAGACACTGTACACGCAACCTATACCTTGCATGACAGGCTGGTAGTGGGCGGCGCACATCCCGTACAGCAGCCATTGAAGCTGGAAACCTTCCCGACGCTGCGTTCCGAACACTTTCTGGACCGCCGGGAGCTCGGCATTATCAATGTCGGAGCAGCGGGAAGTGTGACGGTAGACGGTGAGACCTATGAACTGGCGCCAAAAGAGGCCTTATATATAGGGAGAGGCGCAAAAGAGATTTATTTCAACACGAGCGAAGCAGGAAAAGCACTCTATTACTTTAACTCTGCCCTGCGCACCATGCCTACCCTACCCGCAAGGTGTCGTTGAGCGAAGCGGAGACGGTAGAGCTGGGCGCTCTGGAGAACTCGAATCACCGCATCATCCGCAAAGTGCTTATTAATAGTGTGGTCGAGACCTGCCAGTTGCAGATGGGCATCACGGAGTTGCAGCCGGGCAGCGTATGGAACACCATGCCGGCGCATACCCATGACCGCCGAATGGAGGCATACTTTTACTTTGAGTTACCCGAAGACCAGGCTGTATGCCACTTTATGGGTGAGCCGGAGGAGACGCGCCACCTTTGGGTGAAGAACAATCAGGCCATCATTTCACCGCCGTGGTCCATTCACAGCGGAGCGGGCACCAGCAACTATACCTTTATCTGGGGTATGGCCGGAGAAAACCTGGACTACAACGACATGGATAAAGTAGCACCCACTGACCTGAAGTAAGATGAGCATGAACGCATTGTTTGACCTGACCGGACAGGTTGCCCTGATCACCGGTGCTACGCACGGTTTAGGTATGGCCATGGCCAAAGCGCTTGGCAAGGCTGGCGCTACGCTGGTAATCAACGGCAATACGCCCGCCAAGATGGAAGCCGCCTTGGGAAGCTATGCAGCAGATGGTTTGAGAGCCCATGGTTACCTGTTTGACGTAACAGACGCACAGCAGGTAAAGCAAAACATTGCACAGATAGAGCAGGAAATCGGCCCGATAAACATACTGGTGAACAATGCCGGGATCATCAAACGCATACCTGCACTGGAGATGGACGAGGCAGACTTCAGACAGGTGCTCGATGTAGACCTGACCGCCCCTTTCATCGTTTCGAAGTACGTGGCAAGGTATATGGTGGAGCGCCGACAGGGCAAGATCATCAACATCTGCTCCATGATGAGCGAATTGGGCCGCGACACGGTTTCGGCCTATGCGGCTGCCAAAGGCGGCCTTAAAATGCTGACGCGCAACCTCGCCACGGAATGGGCCAGGTATAACATACAGGTGAACGGCATCGGCCCGGGCTATTTTGCCACTGAGCAGACCGCCCCTATCCGTGTGGATGGGCATCCGTTCAACGACTTTATTGTGCGCCGCACCCCGGCCGGTCGCTGGGGCGATCCGGAAGATCTGGGCGGAACTGCAGTCTTTCTATCCAGCAGAGCAAGTGATTTTATAAATGGCCAGATTATTTATGTAGATGGTGGTATATTAGCAACCATCGGTAAACCGGCCAACGAACAGTAGGGCACCGGTAATCCGGTAAAAGCCCTAAGAGACAGATATGTCAACTAAGACGAAAGTAACCATACATGATATTGCAGAGAAGCTGAACATCACGGCTTCTACGGTGTCGCGTGCGCTCAATGACAATCCGCGCATCAGCGATGCCACCAAAAAAGCGGTGCTGAAAGCAGCCAAACAGCTGAACTACCAGCCCAACAACATAGCAGCGGCCCTCCGCCACGGCAAGAGCTACATCATCGGCGTGATCGTGCCAACGGCTGACCGTTACTTCTTTGCCTCCGTGGTACGAGGTATAGAGGAGATCGCCAACAACCTGAATTACAAGGTGATCATCTGCCAGTCGTATGACAACTACGAGAAGGAGGTGCAGACGATAGAGGCACTGCTGAATGCACGGGTAGATGGCATCATCGCCTCTATCGGAAAGAACACTGAGAACTTCGACCACTTTAAAAAGGTGCAGTCGAAAGGTATACCGCTCGTGTTGTTTGACCGCACCACCGACGAGTTGGAAGTGAGTCAGGTGATGATCGATGACTACCTGGGCGCCTATAAAACAGTGGAGCACCTGATCCAGCAAGGCTGCAAGCGCATTGCGCACTTCACCAGCCCGAAGAAGGTAAGCGTGTTCAAGGAACGTTTGCGCGGCTACACCGATGCCCTGCGCGATAACGATATACCGTATGACGAGCAGCTGGTGATCAAAAGCGACTTACAGTTGGAAGACGGCAGGGAGAGCATAAAGAAACTACTCAAGCTCAAGCAGTTACCTGATGCCGTGTTCTCAGCGAGTGACTATGCCGCCATGGGCGCCATGCAGGTGCTGAAGGAACGCGGCATCCAGATTCCGCAGGAGGTAGCGCTGGCCGGATTCTCAAACGAACCGTTTACCTCGTTCACGGATCCGCCGCTCACTACCGTGGATCAGCGCAGTATCAAGATGGGCAATATCACGGCGGAGCTCTTTTTTGAGCATTTTAAGGCCGGCGAGAAGGGCATCGTATCGCAAAAGACGGTACTGAAACCTGAGCTCATCATCCGGAAGTCAACGCTGCGCAATTAGTTGGAGGCGCTGGGAGCTACACCTAAGCCGCTGTAAAAGGCGGCTTTAATTTAGAAGTGAAATACAATCGATTGCACAGTTTTGCAAAAAACAAGTTACCCCGGGCATAGCAGACAATAACGAGAAGTAACAAAGATTAAAAGAAGCTTATATCTATTCAAAATCAGACAATTATGAAGCAGCTCAACCGTCGTACAGCCAGTTTGCCGCAGCGGCACCCGGTAAAGGTATTGCAGTTCGGGGAAGGCAACTTCCTCCGTGGTTTTGTAGACTGGATCATCGACTTGCTCAATGAGCGCACCAGTTTCGATGGGCAGGTACAGATCGTGCAGCCGCTGGATAAAGGGATCGTGCATTTGCTCCAACACCAGGAGGGACTGTACCATGTTTTGCTGGAAGGTATACAGGGCGGCGAAACGACCCGCGAGCTGCGCCTGATCAGCTGCATCGCGGATGCAACCAACCCATACGAAAACTACAAGGCTTACCTGGCCCTGGCTGAAAACCCGGAGCTACAGTTTGTCATCTCCAACACCACAGAGGCGGGCATCGCTTTCGATGAAGCCGACACAGGTATGGAGTACATCCCCAACAGCTTCCCGGGTAAGCTTACGGCGCTACTTTACCACCGTTTTAAGCAGTTCAATGGTGCTGCAGACAAAGGCATGTACCTGATTCCCTGCGAACTGATCGAGAAAAATGGAGAAGCCCTGCGCGACTCTATTCTGGCATACGCTAAGCACTGGAGCCTTCCTCCCAGTTTTACAGCCTGGATCGAGCAGCACAATCACTTCTGCAACACACTGGTGGACCGCATTGTACCGGGCTTTCCGAAAGACAACATACAGGAGATACAGCAGGAACTGGGCTACCACGATAACCTGGTTGTAAAAGCTGAGCCATTCCACTTGTGGGTGATCGAGGCTCCGGAAGCTGTTAGGGCAGCTTTCCCGGTGAATGAAGCTGATTTGCAGGTAAAGTTTGTAGAGGACCTCACCCCCTACCGCACCCGCAAAGTACGCATCCTGAACGGAGCGCACACGGCGCTTGTGCCCGTGGCTTACCTGCAGGGACTGCGCACCGTGCGTGAAGCCGTTGAAGACAAAAAATCCGGCGATTTTATTCGCAAAGCCATCTTCGAAGAGATCATCCCGACACTGGACCTGCCGCAGGAAGAACTCGAGCAGTTTGCCAACGATGTGATCGAACGCTTCCAGAACCCGTTTATCCGCCACGAACTGATCAGCATCTCGCTTAATTCTATTTCAAAGTATAAGGTGCGCGTGCTGCCGTCGGTGCTGGAATACCACAAGCGCAAAGGTCAATTACCAACCAGGCTGCTGCAGTCGCTGGCGGCGCTTATTCAATTCTACAAAGGGGAGTGGAACAGCGAAAGCATTCCGCTGAACGACACCCCTGAAGTGCTCGCTTTCTTTGCGCAGGCATGGCAGCAGGAATCAACTGAAGAGGTGGTAACTGCTGTGCTGGCTAACAAGGATTTCTGGGAGATAGACCTCACAGAGATCCCAGGACTGAGGGACTTGGTGACAACTGAGCTGAATGCCTTGCAGCTGGCCGAGAAGCATGCGAACATGGCCTAGCAACACAACAGGTATAGCCAGGCTATACCTGAACTGCCTAAGCTATACCTTTATTAAATTGGAAGACTCTAAACCAGAGTTTTCATCTACACATCAGAATTTAGTAGGCGCATTGCCTATACCATACCCATGAGAACGATTACAGACACTTACACCGTTACCCCATTTCTGGACGAGAACTTCCTGTTACAGACAGAGCCTGCACGCAGGCTATACCATGAGCATGCCAAAGACATGCCCATCATCGACTATCATTGCCACCTGTCGCCGCAGGACATTGCCAACGACCGCAAGTTCAAGAACCTAACCCAGATCTGGCTCGAAGGCGACCACTATAAGTGGCGTGCGATGCGCACGAACGGAGTGCCGGAGCGTTTCTGCACCGGTGATGCGGACGATTATGCAAAATTTGAGAAGTGGGCCCAAACCGTGCCTTATACCATGCGCAACCCACTTTACCACTGGACGCACATGGAGCTCAAGCGTCCGTTTGGCATCGACACCATCCTGAAACCGGAAACTGCGCGTGAGATCTACGATGCCTGCACCGACATGCTGCAGACAGATGAATACAGTGTGCGTGGCATCCTAAAAAAGATGAACGTGGAGATCATCTGCACCACCGACGACCCGATCGATACGCTGGAGCACCACCAGAAGATCAAGGCTGACAACATTGGTATTCAGGTTCTCCCGGCTTTCCGCGCCGACAAGGTGCTGGCCATTGACGATGAAGCCGTGTTCCTGCCCTACCTGCAGAAACTGTCCGAAGCATCAGGTATAGCCATCGACAGCTACCAGGGTCTGCTGGACGCTCTGCAGCAGCGCCACGATTTCTTCCATGAAAATGGCTGCCGTCTCTCTGACCACGGTTTGGAATCGATGTATGCCGATAACTATACTGAACAGGAAGTAAAAGCGATCTTTGAAAAAGCCCTGCAAAAGCAGTCGCTCACAAAAGAAGAGGTGCTCAAGTTCAAGTCGGCTATGCTGATGCAACTGGCCCTGATGGACCACGCCAAAGACTGGACACAGCAGTTCCACCTCGGTGCCCTGCGCAACAACAACACCCGCATGATGCGCGAGCTGGGCCCGGATACCGGCTTCGACTCGATCGGTGACTTTGATGTGGCACGCCCACTGGCCAGGTTCATGGACAAGCTGGACAACTCGAACCAACTGGCCAAAACAATCCTGTATAACCTGAACCCGAGCCAGAACGAGCTATACGCTACCATGATCGGTAACTTCAACGACGGCAGCACACCGGGCAAGATCCAGTACGGTTCGGCCTGGTGGTTCCTCGATCAGAAAGACGGCATGGAGCGCCAGCTGAACGCCCTAAGCAACATGGGTCTGCTGAGCCGCTTTGTAGGTATGCTCACCGACTCTCGCAGCTTCCTTTCTTACCCGCGCCACGAATACTTCAGAAGGATTCTATGCAATCTGATTGGCAGTGATGTGGAAAACGGCGAGCTTCCGGCCAGCGAAATGGCTTGGCTGGGCCAGATGGTGGAAGATATTTGCTACAACAACGCCAAGTCTTACTTCAACTTCTAAAGCATATGGGCAAGGTACTTTCTTTTGGCGAGTTGCTCCTCAGGATATGCCCTGACGAGGACGGACAGTGGCTCCGCGAGAACAACCTACCGTTTTATGTAGGCGGTGCAGAAGCCAATGTGGCAACAGCGCTGGCCCTGTGGGGTGTTCCTTCTGCCTACCTGACCGCCCTGCCCGACAACTTCGTGGCAGAGCAGCTGGTCGGCTACCTCAACAGCAAGCAGGTGCAGACGGATAGTATCGTGTACCAGGGCGATCGTGTCGGGTTGTATTACCTGCCCAAAGGAAAAGACCTGAAGAATACCGGCGTGATCTATGACCGGGCCGGGTCGGCTTATGCTGACCTGCAGCCGGGCACGATTGACTGGGACGCAGTATTTGAAGGCGTGAGCTGGTTTCATTTCAGCGCCATCTGCCCGGCCATCAACCAAAAGGTGGCCGCTGTGTGCGAGGAAGCCCTGAAAGTAGCGGTGCAGAAGAATATCACCATTTCCCTGGACCTGAACTACCGCGCCAAACTTTGGAAGTATGGCAAAGACCCGGTGGAGGTGATGCCTGCCCTGGCGCAGTATTGTGACCTGATCATGGGCAACATCTGGGCTGCCAACAAAATGCTGGGTATACCTTTGGATGAAGCGCTGATCACAAACCTCGACAAAGAGAGCCTGCAACAGCATGCCACACTCACTTCCAAGGCCATCCTGGATAAATTCCCGAAGTGCCGCACGGTGGCCAACACCTTCCGATTTGATTATCAGCAGGGTATTCGGTATTTTACTACGCTGTTCGAAGCGGGTAGTCTGTATACCTCGCACGAATACCAGGTAGAGCAGATTCTGGACAAAGTGGGAAGTGGCGATTGTTTTATGGCAGGTCTGATCTATGGTTTCTACCACCAGCTCCCCCCTACCGAAACGGTTGAGTTCGCCACTGCCGCCGCCTTTAAGAAATTATTTATTCCGAGTGATGCCACGACCAGCACGGTTGCGGAGATCAATGATACCATTTTAGCTTATGCAAACTAAAGAAAGCGCCCTAAACGCCATTGTAGAGCAGGGTCTACTGCCCCTGTTCTTCTACGAAAGCCCCGAGGTAAGCCTGGAGGTTGTAAAGACGCTGTATCAGGCAGGTATCCGAACACTGGAATACACCAACAGAGGTCCGGCGGCACTCGAAAACTTCAGATTTCTTAGGAAAGAATTAAACGAGCTACACCCTGACCTGCACCTCGGCATCGGCACGATCAAAACCACCGACCAGGCTGAAGCTTTCATTGAGGCAGGCGCAAATTACATCGTGTGCCCGATTGTGAACCCGGCAGTGGGCGACCTGACACACGAAGCGGGTTTGCTTTGGATACCGGGTTGCTTTACCCCAACTGAAATACACTTCGCTCAGCAGCACCAGGCGGCGCTGATCAAAATATTCCCGGCCAATATTTTAGGACCTGCTTTTCTGTCGTCTATCAAAGAGCTTTTCCCAGGGCAGTATTTTATGCCAACAGGAGGCGTAGAGATCGACCAGGACAACATCAGCACCTGGTTTAAGTCTGGTGTTTGCGCAGTAGGTATGGGCTCGAAGATGATCAGTAAGGACATTCTTGAAAACAGAGATTATAACAAACTGGATGAATTGACGAGAAAGGCAATGGAAATCGTAAAAACAGTCAGGAGGAAGTAATGAAACAGCTTTATCTATACCTCCTCTCCCGCTTCGCTTACAGGTATAAGCGCTATGCACTTTACGCTCCCCTACTGGCCATTCTGCTTGTTGCCAACTCCTGCCAAAAAATAAGCGATACCACCGAAGTTAAGCTTGCCCATACCCTCGAAACAACACACCCGGTTCACAAAGCCATGGTTTACATGGCCGAGCGTGTCAAGGAAAAGTCAGGCGGCAAGATGACGATCGACATTTACCCGAGCTCCCAACTCGGCAGCGAGCGCGAGAGCATTGAGCTCCTGCAGATCGGCAGCATTGGCATGACGAAGGTGTCAGCCGCGGTGATGGAGAGTTTCTCCCCCAATTTCAAAGTACTGAGCCTGCCTTATGTATTTCGGGATAAAGCGCATTACTACGACGTGCTGGACGGCGGCATTGGTGATGATCTGCTCAAGGAAGGCGAAAAATACTGGCTTCGTGGCCTCTGCTTTTACGATGCCGGCAGCCGCAGCTTCTATAGCACAAAGAAACCTATTGACACTCCGGCTGACCTGCGCGGCATGACCATCCGGGTACAGGCCAGCAACACCGCCTTCAGCATGATCAAGAGCTTCGGAGGAGCAGCTTCCCCGGTATCGTGGGGAGAACTCTATACAGCCTTACAACAGGGCGTAGTAGATGGAGCTGAGAACAACCCGCCGAGTTTCTTCCTATCGCGCCACTACGAAGTGAGCAAATACTACTCCCTGAACGAGCATACTATGATCCCGGACATTCTGCTGATCAGCACAGTGGTATGGGACAGTCTGACGCCTCAGGAACAGCAATGGCTGCAGGAAGCGGCTGAAGAATCGGCACAGGTGCAACGTGAACTGTGGGAAGAAGCTGAGGTAGAAGCTCTGCAGGCGATAAAAGATGCGGGCGTAACGGTGAGCACACCGGACAAAGCACCTTTCGCCAAACTGGTGGAGCCCATGTACGAGAGCTTCAAAAATGAACCTGAGGTATACAGCCTGATCCAGCGCATCCGCCAGACGGGTAACACGAAAGAAACCATAGTATCTGCAACAAAACCCTAAAATCCGGCACCTATGAAAATCAGGGAAAAGATAGACAAAGCATTATTCTGGTCACTTGTCGTGCTGATGAGTTTGATGGTCCTGAACGTACTCTGGCAGGTCGCCTCCAGGTATGTGATGAATTCGCCCAGCTCTTTTACCGACGAGCTTGCCCGCTTCATTCTGATCTGGGTTGGTTTGCTGGGCGCCAGCTACGTGACGGGCAAGAAAATGCACCTGGCCATCGACATTCTGCCTTCTAAAATGCACGGACGGAAGGCCCGCAACCTGAGCATCTTCACGAATGTAGTAGTAGCAGCGTTCGCATTTTTAGTGTTAGTGTGGGGCGGTATCAAGCTGGTGTATATCACCCTTAAACTGGAGCAGACATCCGCAGCACTTAACATACCGCTGGGCTATGTATACACTGTGCTCCCGCTCAGTGGACTGCTGATCGTGTACTATAGTCTGGTAAACCTGCGCCGGCAGGGTGAAGAGCCGGAAGAAATTGGAAAAGAGTTGGCTTAGCATCATTTTATAACAGGAGCTTATGGAATTTCTTGAGATCATCGTACTGGTTGTCAGCTTTATTTTCCTACTGATCATCGGTGTACCCATTGCCTTTTCTATCGGCATCTCCGCGCTGCTGACCATGCTGGTGAGCATTGCGCCCGTACCGGCTTTCACCACCCTGGCCCAACGCCTGGCAACCGGACTTGACAGCTTCGCCCTGTTGGCTATACCTTTCTTTATACTGGCCGGTCAGCTGATGAACCGAGGCGGTATTGCCACCCGACTGATAGATTTTGCCAAAAGCCTGGTCGGCACGCTACCCGGCGGACTTGCCTACGTGAACATCGTGGCCAACATGCTGTTCGGAGCTATCTCGGGTTCAGCGGTGGCAGCGGCTTCGGCCATCGGCGGCATCATGAACCCGCGCATGGTCAAGGAAGGTTACTCCAGACCCTTTAGTGCCGCCGTGAACATCACTTCGGCCACAACCGGCATGATCATTCCCCCAAGCAATATCCTGATCGTGTATTCCCTGGCAAGTGGTGGCGTATCGATTGCTGCCCTGTTTGTGGCAGGCTATGTGCCTGGCATACTGTTGGGTATGTCACTTGTGGGTGTAGCCGGCTTCATGGCTTACAAAAACAAATACCCGGTAGGCGATCGCATCCCGCTAAGCATAGTTTTCAAAAAGCTGATCGATGCCCTGCCAAGTTTGTTTCTGCTCTTTATCGTAATCGGCGGCATTATAGCAGGTGTCTTTACAGCGACGGAGGCCTCGGCAATTGCGGTACTTTACACAGTCGTGCTGTCGATGGTGGTCTACCGTGAGGTTAAAGTAAAAGACCTGCCGGATATCCTGATCACGACCGTGATTACCACTGCCATTGTGATGCTGCTGATCGGCACTTCGATGGGTATGTCCTGGGTGATGTCGTTTGAGAACATCCCGCAGGCGGTGAGTGAGGCACTGCTTTCCATTAGCGACAACAAGATCGTCATCTTGATCATTATCAATCTGATCCTGCTGTTTGTGGGTATCTTCATGGACATGACACCAGCTGTGCTCATTTTTACGCCTATCTTCCTGCCCGTCGTGACGGCCCTGGGCGTACACCCGGTACACTTCGGTATCCTGATGGTGTTTAACCTCTGCATTGGCCTTTGTACCCCGCCTGTTGGTTCGGTACTATTTGTGGGCTGCGGGGTAGCTAATATCAGTATCAGCAAAGTGATCAAACCACTGGTACCGCTCTTCGTAGCCATGTTGGTAGCACTGTTGCTGGTGACCTACATACCTTCGCTTAGCCTTTGGCTGCCAGAGGTGTTCGGTTTGTAATATTTAACTAAGTGAAGATGGGTTAAATTGCGGCGGTCGGCGTAGTTACTTCGTTACTCTATTCATCACCTTCAAGCAGTTTAATTATTTATGCTCCTATTAGGTATAGACGTAGGCACTTCTTCGATCAAGGTCTCTGTGGTAGACGCTCAGACGCAGCAATGCCTGGCTTCGGCTCAGCACCCGGAGGAAGAGTCAGACATCCTGGCCCCAAAAGCAGGCTGGGCCGAGCAGGCACCCGATATGTGGTGGGAACACGCCAAAGCCGCTATCTTGAAAGTCAATGCGACAGGCAGGTATAACCCCAAAGATATTGGCGCGATAGGTATAGCCTACCAGATGCACGGCCTGGTGGTCGTGGATAAAGCACAAGAGGCCCTGCGTACCGCCATCATCTGGTGCGACAGCCGTGCCGTGGAAATCGGCAACAAGGCTTTCAAAGCCATTGGCGAGGAACGGAGCCTTTCCAGACTACTCAACTCCCCCGGCAATTTCACAGCCTCCAAACTGGCTTGGGTCAAAGCCAACGAACCCGAACTTTACGACAACATCGACAAGATCATGCTGCCGGGCGATTATGTGGCCATGCGGCTCACGGGTGAGGTGACCACCAGCGTCTCGGCTTTGTCGGAGGGTGTTTTCTGGGATTTTCAGGAGAACAAGCTTTCCAGCGATGTGCTTGACTACTACAAATTCGACAGCGGACTTATACCTGCCATCCATCCTGTTTTCTCCGAGCACGGCAGGGTGCAGCAGCAGATAGCCGACGAACTTGGCCTCAAAGCAGGTATACCGGTTACCTATAAATCAGGTGACCAGCCGAATAATGCCCTGTCGCTGAACGTGCTGCAGCCGGGCGAAGTGGCCGCTACAGCCGGTACCTCAGGCGTGATTTACGGTGTAAGCGACAAGCTGCTTTACGATCCGCAGTCGCGTGTGAACACTTTTGCCCACGTCAACTATACTGATTCAGAAAAGAGACTAGGTATGCTGCTGTGTATCAACGGCACGGGCAGCCTTAACCGCTGGATGAAAAACCTGGTCGGCCCAGGTATAGGCTATGCTGATATGAACCAAATGGCCGCCGCTATACCTGTTGGCAGCGAAGGTTTGCGGGTAATCCCATTCGGGAACGGGGCTGAGCGGATGCTCAACAACAAGATCGTCGGCACACACTTCCACCACATCGACCTCAACCTCCACTCCAAAGCCCACCTGTTCCGGGCAGCGCAGGAAGGCATTGCCTTCGCTTTCCGCTACGGCCTCGACATTATGCGCGAGAACGGCATGAACCCTAGCATCATCCGGGCAGGGCAGGCCAACCTTTTCCTGAGTGATTCCTTTACCGAAGCTTTTGTAAATGCCACCCATGTACCTGTCGAGCTATACCTGAACGATGGCAGCATAGGCGCCGCCCTGGGTGCTGGCATCGGGGTAAAGGCTTTTGCCTCCGAGAAAGAAGCTTTTACTAACAGCAAAAGGCTACGGGTGGTAGAGCCCAAAGCCATCGACCAGTACGAACCGGCTTACCAGGAATGGAAAGCCTTGCTCGAGAAACATCTGAACGAAGCATAACCTTAATCCCAAACAAGCTAACACCTATACCTTATGGCAAACACGACACTATCTCAAACAGAATATTTCAAAGGTATAAGCGCCATCAAATTTGAAGGACTGGAGTCTGACAATCCGCTGGCCTACCGCTGGTACGACGAAAACCGCGTAGTAGCCGGCAAGACACTGAAAGAGCACCTGCGATTTGCCGTGGCTTACTGGCACTCATTCAACGCGGATGGTTCCGATCCTTTTGGTGGACCAACATTGAAGTATGGCTGGAACAAGAAGGAGGATGTGATTGAAAGAGCCAAGGACAAAATGGACGCAGCCTTTGAGTTTATCACCAAGCTGGGCCTACCCTACTACTGTTTCCATGATGTGGACCTGGTAGATTATGGCAACGACATTCGTGAGAACGAGCGCAGACTGCAGGCTATCGTTGAATATGCACAGCAGAAACAGAAAGAGACTGGTGTAAAGCTCCTTTGGGGTACAGCCAATGTCTTCTCGCACAGCCGCTACATGAACGGCGCAGCCACAAACCCCGACTTCCATGTGACAGCCCATGCGGGTGCCCAGGTAAAAGCGGCCCTGGATGCAACGATTGCGCTGGGGGGCGAAAACTATGTATTCTGGGGAGGCCGTGAGGGTTATATGACACTCCTGAACACAGACATGAAACGGGAGCAGGAGCATTTTGCAAAGTTTCTGCACATGGCTCGTGACTATGCACGTAAGCAGGGTTTCAAAGGGACATTCTTCATTGAGCCGAAGCCCATGGAGCCAACCAAGCACCAGTACGATTACGACGCCGCCACTGTCATCAGCTTCCTGCGCCAGTACGACCTGCTGGGCGATTTCAAGCTGAACATCGAAGTAAACCACGCCACGCTGGCCGGCCATACCTTCCAGCACGAGCTGCAGGTCGCCGCCGACGCAGGTTTGTTGGGCTCCATTGACGCGAACCGCGGCGACTACCAGAACGGCTGGGACACCGACCAGTTCCCCAACAACATCAACGAGCTGACCGAGGCCATGCTGGTGTTCCTGGAGGCAGGTGGTGTGCAGGGTGGCGGCATCAACTTCGACGCCAAGATCAGAAGAAACTCCACCGACCCGGCAGACCTGTTCTACGCCCACATCGGTGGCGCCGACACCTTTGCCCGCGCTTTAATCACGGCTGATAACATCCTGCAAAACTCCGATTACAAAAAGCTGCGCCAGGAGCGTTACGCCTCCTTCGACAGTGGCAAAGGCCAAGAGTTTGAGCAGGGCAGGCTGACCCTGGAAGAGCTGCGTGACTATGCCATCGTGCACGGCGAGCCTGAAGTGAGAAGCGGCCGTCAGGAGTACCTCGAAAATCTGATCAACCGCTTTATCTAAGCGATAGCATCTTCCACCTTAACCCTGCTTCATCATCATGGAAAACGCAAAGGATTCTACCGCCGGCAATCTGCCTTATATTGCCGGTATCACCCTGATCGCCACACTAGGTGGACTGCTGTTTGGCTATGACACCGCCGTAATATCAGGTGCTGAGAAATCAGTGCAGGCATACCTGATCGACGGCCTTGGGCTCAGCACCTGGGTTCATGGCGCCACGATTTCCAGCGCCTTGATTGGCTGTATTGTAGGCGGAGCAATTTCGGGGGTGCTGGCATCAGGTATAGGTCGTAAAAAAACCCTGTTGGTTGCCGCTTTGTTGTTTTTCGTTTCTGCGCTGGGCTCTGCCTACCCTGAATTCTTTTTCTTTGAGCAGGGAGAACCAACCATGGGACTGCTATACCTATTCAATTTTTACCGGATACTAGGAGGTATAGGTGTTGGGTTGGCCTCAGCCGTAAGCCCGGTATACATTGGTGAGATTGCACCTGCCCACCTTCGCGGCCGTTTAGTCTCGCTGAACCAGTTTGCCATCATTTTCGGGATGCTGGTTGTCTACTTTGTGAACTGGGGCATCGCCAGCGGTCAATCCATCGAGTGGATCAACGAAGTAGGCTGGCGCAGGATGTTTTTATCGGAGGCTATACCTGCCGGACTGTTTGCAGCGCTGCTGTTTTTCGTGCCTGAAACGCCCCGCTACCTGACCATGGTCAACCGGGACGATGAAGCGCTTAAGATCCTGACGAAAGTAAATGGTCCATCAGCGGCCAGGCAGATACTGGCTAATATTAAAAATACAGTGGAGCACCACTCCGGTAAGCTACTCGCCTATGGCCGCACCGTTATCGTGATCGGAATTCTGCTTTCCGTTTTCCAGCAGTTTGTAGGTATCAATGTAGCTCTTTACTATGCTCCCCGCATTTTCGAGAGCATGGGTGCCGGCAAGGATGCTTCGATGCTTCAGACCGTAGTGATGGGTGTGATCAATGTTCTTTTCACAGTCTTGGCCATTCTCACAGTAGATAAATGGGGTAGAAAGCCGCTGATGATGATTGGCTCCGTAGGTATGGCCATCGGCATGTTCGCCATCGCCGGACTCTCCTACTTCGAGGTCATCGGGATCAGCACGCTGGTGTTCATTATCATCTACACAGCCTCGTTTATGATGTCCTGGGGACCGATCTGCTGGGTATTAATCTCCGAAATTTTCCCGAATAAAATACGCGGAAAAGCCGTGGCAGTGGCGGTGGCAGCACAGTGGGCGGCCAACTATTTTATCTCCTCCACCTACCCCTCCATGATGGAGTTTAGCGGGGCCTTCACCTACGGTTTCTACGGCGTGATGAGTGTGCTTTCGCTGTTGTTTGTCTGGAAGATGGTGCCGGAAACTAAAGGCAAGTCGCTGGAGGAAATGGAAGAGTTGTGGCACATGAAATCAGAGCAGCTAGAGGCGACTGCCGAAGTGTTTGCCGAGAAAGCAAAGGTATAGCCCAGACGTGAAGCGCAAAAAAAAAGCCCCGCGGTTTGTCGCTAGCGGGGCTCTATCAATTGCTTATTCACGAACTGCCAGGTAATACCCTTTCGCCATAATATCTAGCCAACTCAGCGCATCAAAAACTGGAAACGGTCGATATTCCGCATAGCAGTGCCCGTGCCTCTTACGACAGCGCGGAGTGGATCTTCTACCACGTGCGTCGGCAGTTTGGTTCTGGCAGAAATCCTCTTGTCGAGGCCGCGCAGTAAGGCGCCACCACCGGTCAGGTAGATGCCCGTCTGGTGTATGTCGGCCGAGAGCTCGGGCGGTGTCATCTCCAGTGTTTTCATCACTGCCTCTTCTATTTTGGAAAGTGAGCGATCCAGAAAAAAAGCGACATCCGTGTAGGAGACGTGTACCTGCTTCGGCAGACCTGTGAGCAGGTCGCGGCCTTTGATGGCCACATCAGCCGGAGGGTCCTGCAACTCAGGTAGGGCAGATCCTACTGTCAGCTTAATCCGCTCAGCGGTGGACTGCCCTATCAACAGATTGTGGTGCTTGCGCATGTAGTGAACAATATCTGCTGTAAAACTTTCACCTGCCACTTTCAGGGATTGGTCGCAGACGATGCCACTCATGGCTATCACGGCGATCTCAGTCGTGCCTCCTCCAATGTCCACAATCATGTGCCGTTCGGCTCCTCTACATCCAGCCCGATGCCGATGGCCGCGGCTATCGGCTCGTGCACCAGGTATAGCTCTCTTGCGCCGGCTATGACGGCGGAGTCGCGTATAGCCCGTTTTTCTACCTCCGTTATACCGGAAGGCACGCAAACCACCATCCGGAACGAGGACCCGATTCTTCTCTTCCCCCCATTCATGAGCTGCAGCATGCCCTTCATCATGTGCTCTGCTGCATGGAAATCAGCGATCACACCGTCTTTCATCGGCCGCACAATACGGATGTCCTCATGCACCTTCCCCTCCATCTGCATGGCCTTGCGGCCAATGGCCAGCACTTTTCCGGATGAGCGGCTGTAGGCTACAATAGCTGGTTCGTCCACCACCACCTTGTCGCCCTGCATCACCAGAAAATTGGCTGTGCCCAGATCAATGGCAATATCCTCTCTGAAAAAAATCTAAAAAACCCATTCTTTATGGTAAAAATATTCTCCTCCGACAGACCAATCCGGCCAGTAAATTAAAGGGCCAGATCGCCTGCAGCTTCGGGTTGATACAAAATCTCCAGCACCTCGTACACCACCGTGCCTTTAGGTCCCGGCCGCTCCACCTTGTCACCTACTTTGCAGCCCAGTATGGCCGTCCCCACTGGTGCCAGCACCGAGATTTTGAATTTCGGCAAGTCAGCGTCCTTAGGGTATACCACAGTCAGTTCCATCTCGGCACCGCTTTTCAGCTCCTTCAGCTTCACCAGCGAGTTCATGGTTACCACATTCTCCGGAATCTCCTCGGAGGCTACCACTTTCGCTCGCTTCAGTTCCCTGCTGAGGGCCTCTACGGAATGGGCACCGCTTACCTGGCGCTGCACCTGTACCAGGTTGTGCAGCCGTTGTAAATCCTTTTCTGTTACATAAATCGGGTTCATATCATTGGTATTTTAAAGCTTTGAAAAATCTTGCAGGTATAGCGCCTTGCCATGCCCCAAAGGCAGACGCAAAACCTCCAGCGCATGCAGCACAGAGGTTTTAAAAAAATTAAACACGCAAAAACTCCCTTACCTGCAGCCTTTGTGCTGCGTAAAGGTGTTTTGCGAAAAGATAAATGCTAGAATATTGAACAGGGATAACCTGTGGCAAGGTATGGTGGCTTGCGCCCGGGGCCGGAGGTTTCCGGCTTACTTAATGAAGGCCTTAGGGGCTGTATAAAAGAAAAGACAATAGCCATTCAGCACATCACTTTGAGATACGTGATGCGATGCCGCAACAAAGCCTGTAAGCGGCTCTGAAAAGAGATGAATTTTTCTGTTAGGTGGCAGCACGGTTCTGATAGTATTCTTTCAAAGTAACGGATAAAGCCCCATAAAAGCAAGGAAACAACCACTTTACCGGCTATACTTGTCCTTACAGCAGCTACAATTGCCGCACAATGCTTCAGCTAAAGGGCATTCACAAAGTAAAGCACACCGACAGAGAACAAGTGCAGCTTCTGATTCGGGTTACTTACCCCTACTGCATTGTTATACCGTGACGTGTTGTAGTAATAGTAGCTAAACAACCGCATTTCCTGGCTGGCAATAGGCTTGTATTCAAGGCCTGCCAAAAGGCCGGTATGCTCTCTGAAATTGTCTCCGATCTCGCTGTCTTTTCGGTGACTGGCCGTTTCGTAAAAGCCTTTGGCAGTTACAAACCACTTGGGTATAAACTCATAATCTACGCGGAGCACGGCTGTCTTGTAATTGATGTCTTGCAGAAAAACCGGAGTAAACCCCGGAGTAGGAGCCATAAATGTATTGACAGCCGGCGACCCAATATTAGGATAGTCCACGGACATGTTGGTGCTCTGCAAGTCGAGGTAAGCTTTAAACCGGTCGAGCACAACCTGGTTGCCGATGGATACGGCATGATCTGTTTTACCCCTGGCGAACTGCGAAATATTATAGCTGTAAAAAGTCTGCCATTTTTCATCCAATAGATTGCCCAGCCACGCAACGTATAAGCCAAAAGGTGTTTTTGACGGCCTTAGTCCGTCTGTGTTGTAGCCTGTCGTGTTGTAGATCGTGTTGAAATTGCTGTTAGAGGTATTGTGCAGTTGTAACTGGAAGGTATGGTTCTCAGTGACATCGTAGCCGAGCTTCATGGCGAGTAAAAACAGGTTCAGCTGCCTGTTCACGTATTCGGTATATTGGTATTCAAAAGTGGGGTTTTTGTCAAACTCCCAGCTCCCCACACTCGCGGATTGCTTTCCTGCTGTCAGATGCCATTTCTTTCCGGTGCCAAACCGATAAGTTAAATTCGCATGATCAACAGCGCCTGGGGCATTATCTAAACTATTTTGAGCAAAGCTTCTGTTTAGCCGGTACCGTATGCGAAAACTCAGATCCGGCGTGACATCTCCCCTCAGTTCCATCCGTGCTTCGTTCAAATTAACGGATGCCTGATTGGAAGCACCACTCGGGAAATCTACTGAGCTTCGAAGTAGAAAATTCACATCTATCCTTTCGCTCAAACCCGATAAGCTGCCATCTGAGATTCCTTGAATTGTAGGCGTTTTATTAGAGCTTGTGCTATCCGTACTACTCTTCTCGATTCCGGTATTTTGAGCAAATACAGACTGAACTACAAATAGTTGGATAATAAAAGAGAGGAAATACTTATTCATTGATATGGTTTTAGATAAACATTCCTGAAAGGCCGTAAAACCTGTGCGTAAGTTTTGTTTCATGTTACTAGTATATTGGTTTTAAAAGGTATAGCCGACCGATAGAATAAAGTGGCGTGGGGCACCGGGAAAGGCCCGCTGATAATCGTAGCCGCCCACGAAGTAGAATTCATCGAACAGGTTGTTGACGTTCAGGCTCAGCCTAAACTTATTGGCACGGTAAAAGGCCGCCGCGTTCAGTACCGCATATTCAGGCCAGTAGCCCCAGACCCAATCTCCTGTGTGCGTGTCCTGCACCTGTCGCTCCATCTTACGCTCGCCCACGTAGTTGCCGCCCAAGGCCAGCCCGAAGCCTTCCAGACCAGCACCCGTGAAGGTATATTTAGCCCACAACCCAGCCGAGTGCCTCGGCGCATTGGGTGTCATGGTCCCTTTTTCGGATTCCATTTCAGTGGTCACTATTTCAGTATGGTTAAAAGCATAGTTCAGGCTCAGGTTGAAGGCGGCACTTACACTGCCGTTCATCTCCAGCTCCACGCCCTGAGACTTAATGCGCCCGTTCTGCCGGTAGATGGGGTTGCCCGTGTCTGTCACCTGCCCGGTGTTCACCAGCGTGTTCCGCTTCTCGATGTGGAAGGCCGACAGCGACGCGAACAGGCGCTTGTTCAGGAACTCACCCTTGAGCCCTGACTCCGCTTGAAAGCTGGTTTCGCTATTGAAAGGTGCGTCGTTCCCGTAATTCTCGGGGTTGCGCACGAAAGCGGGATCAACGGGTTTGAAGCCCTGGCTGTAGCTGGCGAAGTAGTTCAGGTTGTCGAGCAACTTGTAGGTGAGCCCCGCTCTTGGCAGGAGCACATTCTGATGCACCTTTTCTTCTCCGTTGTCATACACTCGCTGGTCACGGAAGAACTCCTGCCGCAGGCCCAGCAACAGGCGCAGGCGGTCGGTCACGGTGATTTGGTCTTGCAGGTATAGCCCTGTGGTGCTGTAGCTGGTGTTGAGGTAGTCTACAAAGAACGGCGACAGCGGCAGGCGAATGTTCTTGCTCGGGTCGCGGAGTTCGTAGGTCGGGTTGTTGAGGTCGAAAGTAAGGGGAACAGGCTGCCCATCCACTTCCATCCGGCGCGCCTCCCACTGGTGTCCCCGCTTATCCGCTTCAAATTTGATGTAGTCCATACCTGCCACCACATCGTGACGCAACCAGCCTGTGTTGCCACTGAGGGCGAAGTATGCGGAGAGGTTGTCGGTATAGTCGTTTATCTTTTTCTCCAGATACCGCATGTTCATGATGGTATTGGCAGGTGCATCGGCAAAGGTGTTGAGGGTACGGTGCTCGCTCAGTTCTTCGTGGTACACAAATTTCATATAGGCCGCGTTGAAAGACAGCCAATCGGTGAGGCGGTGGTTGAGCGATCCGTTGAATGAGATGTCATTTACACGATAGTAGTCGCTGGGCTGACTCAGGGTGAAAGAACGCGGCAAGGCATACAGGTCACCGCCCCGTATACCCATACCGCGGTCGAGGTAGCCGTCGAACTGGCTGTAGACCAACTCGGCGTTGACGGTGGTATTTGCGGTGGGGCGAAAGGTAACGGTAGGTGCAATCATCAGGGAGCTGCGGTCGTTCACGTCCCGGAAGGTCTTGGTGTCTTCGTAGCCGATGTTGAGCCGGTAGAGCAAAGACTTGTCTTCGTTAAGCGGACCTGTCAGGTCGAGCGTGGTGCGCATAGTCTGGAAACTGCCGACAGAGAAACTCACCGCTTTGCGGCTTTCGTCCAGCGGCTTCTTAGTCACCAGATTCACTGTACCCCCCGGGTTGATGTCGCCGAAGAGGGCGGCACCAGGACCTTTGAGCACTTCCACACTCTCAATGTTCACCGTGAGCGGCACCCGAAAAAAGCTCGTGCCAAACCCGTAGCCCGAGCGCAGTCCGTTCACCAGCTATACCCTGTATCGTAGCCGTTGCGGAAGCCGCGGATAGTCAGGTCGTCGTAGGCCGAGTACTGGGTTACTCCCGCCAGGTTCTGCACCACATCCGTTACCAGAAAAGCTTTCTGGTCCTCTATCAGCTCCTTAGTCACCGAGGAGATGGTCTGCGGTACATCCACCACCCGACTCTGCAGTTTGGTGCCGACAAAGCTGTAGTCGTTCACGTAGTTGGTTTCCTTGCGTCCCGTCACCAGCACCTCCTGCATCACGTGCGTCTGGCGGTCCAGCACCACGTCCAGCCATACATGGGGCGACTGTTCGGTCAGGGCAAGGTTGATGGTTTTGTCCACCATGCCCAGCCCTTTCACCAGCAAGGTATAGCGTCCGTACGGCAGCCCGTCAATTTTGAAAGTGCCATCCAGGGCGGTTACATTCCCAACCGAGGCATCTTTTATACCTACCGAAACCCCGACTAAGGCTTCTCCTTTTTCGTCTTTCACCTTACCGCCCACACTGCCAGTTGGCTGGGCAAAGACAGGTATAGAAAGTAGGTATAGCACCAGCAGGCTCAGTATACCTTGCATCGATCTTGCAGACATCGGTCAGGTCAGTTTTAGCTCCGTCGCTTTGTGTTGGTTTATATTGTTTTCGCTTAGCTCTTTCAGTTGCAGCTCCATGTGGATGGTCTGGTAAACAGGTGTTTCATCCTGACAAACCAGCCGGAAACCTTGCTTTGCCCAGAACTCCTGTGCTCCGGAAAGAAAAGGATGGGTATGCAGGTAGAGCATTTCGATGCCTTTGCGTTCGGCTTCTTCTTTCAGGGCGCTGACAAGGCAGGTCCCCAGACCGACTTTCCGGAGAGAAGGCTCCACGTAGAGCTTTTGCACTTCGGTAGTCAGCTGTCTTTCGTAGTTGAGATGGGTAAAGCGGTGGTCATAGGTCCGCATGCCGATGGTGCCAACGATAGTATCAGAAAGATCGGTAGCTACCAAAAAAACGGCATACTTGTCCTCGATGTAAGAAGCTTCGAAATGTGCCAGGTCGTGCGGCAATTTGCCATGGTCTATCATCGGGAACAGCTCCTTCCGGAAATCCATCACATAAGCGACCAACTCTGGTATCAGCTCCTTTGCTATAGGTTTTATCTGTATCATTTAGTTTATCTTTCTGCCGGGTACCACCATCATTTTGTCGTTCACCTGCACAGTCGTAAAGTGCACGTCATACACATATTCCAGGAAATTGCTGTCGTGGTAGTCGAACGCTTCTGTTGGCGTCACCACGGTTTTGTCTTTCATGAAGTAGCACTGGTCGGCGTACAGGAAAGCCATATTCGGGTCGTGCATGATGGCGATCACCGTCAGGTCATTTTCCGTCAGCTTTTTTAGCTTCTCCAGCACGTAGGTCTGGTAGTACACATCGAGGTGGTTGGTGGGCTCGTCGAGCAAAATAATGCGGGGGTTCTGCACCAGCACCCGCGCAATCATGACCAGTTGCTGTTCCCCACCCGACAGCTCGGTATAAGGCCTGTCCGCCAGGTGGCTGATGCCCAGTTCCTCAATGGCCTGCCCTACTTTTTCCATGTCGCTCTTCTTCGGACTGAAAGCCGAGAAAGCCGCCCTGCCCGTCAACACCACGTCTTTCACCTGAAAAGGGAACACCGATTTGTGAAACTGCGGCAGGAAGCCGAGCACACGGGCGCAATCTGAGAAAGACATTTTGCTGCGCTCCTTTCCCATCAATTTCACGGAGCCATACTGGTACTTCTGCAGGCCCGCCATAATGTTGAAAAGCGTAGACTTGCCGCTGCCGTTGCGCCCGAGCAGTACCGAGAAACGGTTGGCTGGGAAGGCCACATCCACTCTCTCGAGTATGGGCGTTTTGCCATACCCGAAACTGAGGTTCTCTACTTCTATCGCCACATCTGTCATACCCAGTTGATTTTGTTTTTCTTCATTAAGAAGAGGAAAAAAGGTGCCCCCAGCAGCATCGTGAAAATGCCGATTGGGATCTCGAAGTCCATTAGTGAGCGGGAGAAGTTATCGATGATCACCAGAAAGGACCCGCCAAAGAAGATGTTGGCTGGCATGGCTTTGCGGTTATCCGGCCCCACCATCATGCGGGTGAGGTGCGGGATGAACAGACCATACATACTGATGACACCGGCCGCCGCCACTGAGGTGGACGTCGTGAGCGTAGCCAGCGCAACCAAAGTCGCCTTATCTGCCGTCGGATTCACGCCCACGGCTTTTGCCTCCTGTTCGCCCAGTGCCAATAAGTTAAGGCGCCAGCGCATCAGGTACATGCCCACAATGCCTATACCTACCGGCAATGCCGCCGTGTTGAGTTTATCCCAGGAGGCGTGGTGCAGGTTGCCCATCGTCCATTGCACAATCGCCTGTAATTTATAAGGATCGCTGATGTACTGCACCACCGTGAGCGAGGCCGTAAAGATGCCCGACACAATCATACCTGAAAGGATGACCGCCACAATAGAGGATTTGTTGTTGTTAAAGGCAAAGGAGTAAGTCATAATAACAGAGGCCACTCCCAACACAAAGGCCATCACGTTGATGTGCAACAGCGGGAAGGCAATCGCCAGCGCCGCTCCAAAAGCAGAGCCCGAGGAAATACCCAGCACATAAGGGTCCACGAGCGGATTGCGGAAGATACCCTGCAAGGCTCCTCCCGAGGAAGCCAAGCCCGCACCAATGATAAATGTGAGCAATACCCTGGGCAGGCGCACATTCTCGATGATGTTGTTGAGCATGTATACCTTGGTCGAGTTCTCGTGAATGCCGCCGTTCAGCGCGGCTTTGCCCCAATCCCAATAATCCGCGAACACCAGCCCCTGCGACGGACCTACCGTCAGGGAATACAGCAACAGCGGTATAGGCAGGCCGTAGATCAGGAAGCCAGTCAGTACTTTTCTCATTCAAGCAAGGCAGTGGCTTTGGCACCATACAAATTCGTCATGATATCCCTTCGGTTCTCGTCGAGGTCGAAGTTCTCGCTGCCGCCATAAGCAACATTGTGCAGCTCGATAGCGGCATACATAATTTTGAGAGTATGTGGGTCGTAGAAAAACGGCGGATTCAGCACGTGCACGTTTTTGTTTTTCACAGCCTTGAGCACCGCCAGTTCTTTCTTGTCATACAGCACCTGCGGTTCGGTGCTCCAGAGCAAAATCAGGTCAGGATCCCATGCTATCAGCGTTTCGGGGTTAATGTTGGGCTGGTCCAGTTCAAAGGTGCAGGCGTTGTTCACACCCGCTAACCGGAAGCACTCCGCCATGCGGCTGTTCTGGCCCGAAGTGGAGTAGATTCGCCCGCCTGACCACGCATAGTACACCGACTTTTTTTGCTCAATGTGATCTGTCGCTTTCGCAATCTCATCGAGCTTGCGACGGGTATAGCCCAGCAATTCTACGGCCCGCTCGTGCGTACCTGTCAGTTTGCCGATGCTCTCGATCTCCTCAAACAATTGCTCGTTGTTCTGCGGCGATACGGCAAACACGTTTATACCTAAACTTTCGAGCAAACGAATGGCGTCGGTCTGGCCGGAGGCGATGATCACCAGATCCGGCTTGAGGGCCAGCACACTTTCGATGTTGGTGGAGGTTTCCCAGTTACCTGGAGCGGGCAGCTCTTTTCGGGCAATGCGTGGGTCCAGTTTGCTGAAATACTTAAAGGTCTCGGGGTTGGTGTAGATGTTATTCTGTATACCTACCACGGTATGCTCCGCATTCAGCATATACATGCCGTCCAAAGCGCCCTGATACAGCACAATCACACGCTGGGCTGGCTCGCTCAAACGGATCTCCTTCCCCCGAATATCATTCACTACAATCGCATCAGCGCTGTTGCCTTCACGTCGCCGCTCTCGCTCTGGCAGGCGCTCAACAAAAGCATACAAGCACACATAACCATCACCAGACGAGCGGCCATTCTCTCTCTCCAATACGTCATACTTTCTTCACAAAATCGCTGAGTGCTTTTTCCTGAGACCATTTTAATTATCCAGTCTTTATACCTTGACTCTTGCCTACCAAAAGGCAGACTGTTCCGCTTGCCTTGGCTGGAACAGTCTGCTTTTCAGCTTTTAGCTAAACTTATATTTTCATCTATACCTGTCGCTCGCTCTCAATCTGCCGCTTATTACCATAGGCCTTGACCATCTGCGCAGGTGCAGCACCCGTTCCTCAATCTCAATCACGAATTCTCCGCTGAGCAGCAACTGGTACAGCGGCGCATCGTAGGCCACACATACCTCGTTCTGTTCGGTGATGAAAATCGGCACATGCTTGTTACCGATCTCGAAACAGATCGTGCCCACTTCCTGCAGACCCCGCGGGTATAGCACGATGCAGTCGCATGGCTTTATCTTCAGCATGATCGCCCGCTCCTCTGACAGGTATAGCAGGTCCCCCGTCTTCCAGCGGGCCTCTATGCGACTTCTCCACCAGCACTTCTACTCCGCCCTGCGTCTTCTTTTTCATCCGCGACTTGGAGGCCTCGTACCATTCTATCTCGAAAAAGTCGATCATGCGGCCGCTCAGGTTCTGCTCCTTGGCAAGCGCCCGCGTCACCACTAGCGGCTCCGTCAGCATAGATAACTCGGTTGCCATGTACTACTAAGCCGTCGCCAGCTTGGCTTTTTTCTTCTCTTCTACTTTGGCCAACAGCCAGTTGCACCAATCGTCCATGCCATCGCCTTTCAGGCTGCTGATGCTTATCACTTCTATGGTCGGGTTCACTTCGCGGGCATCCTGCGTGGCGGCCTCTACCGAGAAAGGCACATAAGGCAGCAGGTCGGCTTTGGAAACCACCATCAGCTCGCTGGTCAGGAACATGCGCGGGTATTTCTTTGGCTTGTCGTCGCCCTCGGTCGCAGCCAGCACGGTTACCCGAATGTCTTCGCCCAGGTCAAAGGCGGCAGGGCAAACCAGATTGCCCACGTTCTCAATGAAGAGAAGATCAACGCCCGTCAGGTCGATGTGGTCGAGTGCCTGCAGAATCATCTGGGCCTCGATGTGGCACATGCCGCCTGTTACGATCTGCAGCGCGTTAATACCCACTTCTTTCATGCGGATGGCGTCGCGGTCGGTTTCAGGGTCACCTACCAACACAGCCATATTCAGTTTGTCGCTCAGGCGCTTGCCGGTTTCCTGCATCAGGGTGGTTTTGCCGCTGCCCGGAGAGGAACACACGTTGATTACCAGCACATCAGGCAATCTGTCGCGGATGGCTTTGGCGACGAAGTCGTTAGCTTTTAACAGATTGAGGGTGGTGTTATCGCACTGCACAGAGCCTACCGGCATTCTGTTGCTTTTAGGCATGGATGGTGTACTCATATCTATATCTTTTAAGTCTTAGGGTTAATTCTCTAAAAATTCAATGCGGCTGATCTGCAGCTCCTCTCCCTGCACAATGTTTTTGGAGGGAGTGCCGCAGTCGCACACAAACTTGTGCCGTTTCACTTCGAAGTCTTTGTCGCAGGCGGCACAGTGGGCGATAATGGGCAGCAAAAGCACCTCCAGCTCAATGTCGGCCAGTTGCGGCTCTTCCATGATCAGGGCCTCAAAGGCGTTCTGGATCAGGATGGGCTGTATATTGCTCAGCAAACCCGCCTCTATCTGCACTTTCGTTATCCGCTCAAACTTGTCGGGATAGGTTTCCTGCAGTGTTTCAAAGACGTTCCGTACAATCGAAATCTCGTGCATGGTTTCTCTCTATTTCTCTGCCACCACCTCGGCCAGCACTTCTTCCAAATCCTGTTGGGCTGGTGCCTCAGGCATAGCTTTTGCTTTTTTAGCTGAGCCTTTTGCGGTTGCGTCTTTTTTTGTTCGTTTGGCGCTGCTTCGCTTAGTTTGTTTTTCAGCTACTGGCGCCGCTTCTTCGGCTTCTGGTGCAGGTGCCTGCTCCGTTTCCAGCTTAGCTTGCTCCTCTTCCTGCTTGTGCACCGTAAACTCCCAGCACAGCTGCCCCATGGCGCTCAGCCAGTCATAGAGCATCACGCCCTCGTTGCCCAGTGCTCGTATCATCACGGCATTCGGTGCACACTGCGTGAAGCCAAAAGTGAACTCCTCGTACTGAGCCGTCAGGATCTCGTCCAGCTCTGCTTTCAGCTCCGCCGCATAAGGCGATACATAGATCAGCGTAGCCTGGTGGGTATAGCGCTCATAAAACAGGATCGAGTCAAATGGCTGGTTGCCGGGCTCGAGCAACTGGTTGTCGAACAGCACCAGCTTTTTGCCGCTGTATACCTTGGTGATGCTGTGCAGGCGCGTAAATTGAAACGATTCTCCCGAGTGCACTCGCCCCGAAGCGATGATGTCGCCCCAGATCAGGTTGGCGTTCTCATCCACATGGATCTCATTCACCGTCCTGAAAATAGAATTAGCAAATGGCGTGATCGGGTGTGGGATGAATTTGTAGATGCCGCCTTTCCTGACCAGCACATTCGTACGCTGCACAGCCCCTTTCTCCATGGGGTGCAGCCTGTTGAAGGACTGCGTAAACAGCTTCAGGCGGGCATCCTCATGCACGTTCACCTCAATGTCAATTTCATCCCCATCCATGATACCCGGAGAAGAGCTCATCATGATCAGCTCCAGATGCTCATGCAGATGTCGGGAGCCGTAGTGGATCACTTTGTAGGGCGCATTGTGGCAACTCTCTTTCAGGAGTGTCAGCGCCCCTTCCCTCTCCGCGTTAACCTTGATGGTACTTTTAAGCATGCGCCTCTGTTTTTTCTAGTAAAGCATACGTCTTGATCCAGTTGATCACATCATCCAAACCTTCCAGTTTCATCAGGTTGGTGAAGATGTACGGTCGCTCGCCGCGCATTCTCTTTGTGTCGCGGTCCATCATGTCCAGGTCGGCATTTACATAAGGGGCCAGGTCCGTTTTGTTTATGATCAGCAAATCAGACTTGGTGATGCCCGGGCCTCCCTTGCGGGGCATTTTGTCGCCCTCGGCCACGTCAATCACGAAAATGGTCACATCAGCCAAATCGGGGCTGAAGGTGGCAGACAGGTTATCGCCGCCGCTCTCTACGAACACGATCTCCGTATCGGGGTGGCGCTCTACCAGTTCTTCCACGGCCTCAATGTTCATCGAGGCATCCTCGCGTATGGCAGTATGCGGGCAGCCGCCCGTCTCCACACCCATGATGCGGTCGGCAGGCAGGCAGGAATTCTTTGTCAAAAAATCAGCATCCTCGCGGGTATACACGTCGTTGGTCACGACACAGATGCTGTACGCTTCACTCATCTTGCGGGTCAGGCGTTCAATCAAAGCCGTTTTTCCTGATCCTACAGGACCAGCAACCCCTATTCTCACATGTTTTTTTGACATAAAGTATCTGTTTAGGTGGTTTCTTTAGGATATATATAGTCTTGAGTATTGCTTTTCGTGCTGCATGCAACGTATCTCCTGCCCGATGCAGCAGAGCCCGACCATCTCCTCTTCCATGTTTTCCTGCTCATCCACCAGTTGCTTAATGGTGGCCTGCAGGTCGAAAAGGATCTTCTGGGCATCACCCTGCCCAATGGGCACCAGCTTGGCACAGTTGGTGACAATGCCATTGAGGGTGTTGTAGTAAAAGGCCAGCAAGGCGTCTTTCAGGGTGATGCCACTGGCATGCGCATACATGGCAAAGGCGACGGCATAGTGCCCGTGCAGCTTGCCCTCCTGAATTTTAGACAGGTAGTTACTGCAGCGCTTAACAGGGTGCAGCTCCTGCGTCAGCTTCAGGAAACGGACAGCCAGTTTTTTGCTCGCGTCCCGAATCTCGGCAGGTGCCTTCAGGGCTGTAATCATTTCGTCCAGCTTCTGAAATTCCCGCACCGATTTCTTCGCCTCCAGCAAGGCCCAGGCTTTTGCAAAAAGGCCGCATCGTTGTAGTAAATGCTATGGCGCAGCATGTTGTTAGCATATACCTTGGCCGTTGGCGTGTTGTGCACAATGCCCTGACTCACGTAAGACTCCAGCCCATAAGAATGCGTAAAGCTTCCGATCGGAAACATGGAGTCGTTGATCTGCAGGAGGGTTAAGAGTGGCTGCATAGCTGTTATTTAATGGTTATTTTTCTGGTGTAATTGTTTCCATGCCGGCGCACACGCAAGGCATGTGTTTTCAGGAGCTTGCGCACCTCACGTCGTGGTTCGTAGCCTGAGCGCTCCAGCAAGCGGTAAAGCGGGTTCTCAAACTCGACCAGCACCTCTGCCTCCTCGTTGATGAAAATGGGAATGTGCTTGTTCCCGATCTCGAAGCAAATGGTGCCCATGTCTTTGAAGTTGTCGGGCTTGAACACGATGCACTCGCACGGAAGTATGTTGATGGCAATGGCCCGCTCTCCGTCCAGGTATAGCAAGTCACCGTCTTCCAGCGGTGTCGAGTCTTTGCGTATACCGATCTCCTGTCCCGCCCTAGTCCGCTTTCGTAGGGTAGTTTTGCCCGTATCAAACCAATCGAGGTCCAAAAAATCAATCGAAAGGTTACCTGTATTGGTGTTGGATAGTTGCCGATGACCTTTTCTACTAGTAGCATAGGGTGATAAAGGTGCTGCCAGTTCAGGTATAACCCAGCCGGCAGCACGTTTTGTAACAAGTTTAGAACAGGAAGTAGCGCTGCGCCATTGGTAGCACCTTCAGCGGCTCGCAAGTGAGCAACTCGCCATTGGCCGTTACGGCGTAGGTTTCTGGGTTCACCTCCAATTTTGGTGTGGCGTTGTTGTGCACCATGTCTTTCTTGGTCACTTTGCGGCATCCTCTCACTGGCAGGAACCTTTGCCCAGCCCCAGCTTGTTGATGCTGCCGTTCTCCATCGATATCTGCGACACGAAGTTGAAACCGCTTGTCTGGATAGACCTGCCGTAGTACCCCCACATCGGACGGTAAATAACAGGCTGCGGCAGGGAGATAGAGCCGTTCGGGTCACCCATACGGGCACCCACAGCCACGCCATTCTTGAAAATGATCTCTGGTTTCACCCCAAACATACCTGGCTCCCACAACACGAGGTCAGCATACTTGCCTACCTCGATAGAGCCCACATAATCGGACACGCCGTGTGTTTTGGCTGGGTTGATGGTATACTTGGAGATGTAGCGCTTCACACGCAGGTTATCTGCCCCAGAGGCTTTATCCTCTGCCAGCGGGCCACGCTGCACTTTCATCTTGTGAGCGGTCTGCCAGGTACGCATGATGGTTTCACCAATACGCCCCATGGCCTGGCTATCTGACGACATCATGCTGAACACACCCATGTCCTGCAGGATATCCTCGGCGGCAATGGTCTGCGGACGGATACGGGAGTCGGCAAATGAAACATCCTCCGGTATGCTCTTATCCAGGTGGTGCACCGACATCAGCATGTCCAGGTGCTCGTCCACGGTGTTGATGGTATACGGTTTGGTTGGGTTGGTAGAGGAAGGCAGCACGTTCGGATACATGGCAATCTTGATAATATCCGGAGCGTGGCCACCACCTGCACCCTCGGTGTGGTAGGTATGGATCACACGGCCATTGATCGCTTTCACGGTGTCTTCAAGGAAGCCCGCTTCGTTGAGCGTGTCCGAGTGAATAGCGATCTGTACGTCATACTTGTCAGCCACTTGCAAAGCGATGTCGATCGTAGAGGGCGTAGTACCCCAGTCTTCGTGCAGTTTCAGGCCAAGTGCACCTGCCTCGATTGGCTGTGCAGCTGTTTTAAAGGTAGAAGTGTTGCCTTTGCCCAGGAAACCAAAGTTCATTGGGGTAGACTCCGACGCTCGAACATGCGTTCCATCCACCACTTACCTGGCGTTACGGTCGTGGCAAGTGTTCCGTCTGATGGACCTGTACCACCGCCGATCATGGTTGTAACGCCACTGAAAAGCGCTACCTCTACTTGTTGCGGCGCAATAAAGTGAATGTGCGTATCGATAGCTCCTGCCGTAACGATCTTGCCCGCACAGGCCTGCACCTCGGTGGCGGCACCGATGATCATGCCTTTGGTCACACCTTGTTGGGTGTCCGGGTTACCGGCTTTTCCTATACCTACAATCTTGCCATCTTTTATACCGATGTCGGCTTTCACAATGCCCCAATGGTCGATGATAATGGCGTTCAACAGCACAAGGTCGAGCACTTCGTCTTGCCCTGCTGAGGTAGACTGGCCCATACCGTCGCGTACGGTTTTACCGCCGCCGAACTTGTTTTCGTCGCCATAAACGTTAAAGTCTTTTTCGATCTGTATGAAGAGCTCCGTATCGGCCAGGCGCACTTTGTCGCCCGTAGTTGGACCGAAGAGTGCAGCATAGCGGTCGCGCGGGATGTATAATTCGCCGTCTACATATTTTACCGAAGAGGAATCGCTTCCCAATGCATTGAAGTCAAGCAGTGAAAGCCCGGCGGTCGAGAGTCCGACCACTTTGATCCATTCGCGTCTATTCCAATTTGACATGGTTTCCTGATTAAATGATGTTATTTTCTGTTTCTTCTACCCTTGGCAGGTGCGGCAGCACCTCCTGCGCCCTTAAATCCTTCCTTCTGTGCTTTCTGAATAGCGGCGTCGCGCACGTTCTTCTTCGTCACATCTCCTTCCGTCAGGTTGTTAAAGCCGCTGATCAGTTTGTTGCCCCCAAATTCTACCAGGAAAACTGCCTTTTTCTCGCCTGGCTCGAAGCGCACAGCCGTGCTGGCAGGTATATTGAGGCGCATACCAAAGGCAGCTGCTCTGTCAAACTCGAGCGCCTTGTTGGTCTCAAAGAAATGGTAATGCGAGCCTACCTGAATCGGTCGGTCTCCGGTATTGGCCACCGTTACACGCACGGTTTTGCGTTTGTCATTCGCCTTTATCTCACCCTTCTGTAGTATATATTCACCCGGTTTCATAGTATAAATGTTTTATTGTTCTTAGTCTGTTTTAGCGTATAGGGTGGTCGACCGTGACTAATTTTACACCATCAGGAAAGGTTGCTTCAATCTGCACATAGTGCAGCATGTCGGGCACACCTTCCATTACCTGATCCTTTTTCAGGAGCTTGGTTCCCTCTTCCATCAGCTGCGCCACGGTTTTCTTCCCATCACGGGCTTCTTCCATCAAAATGCCGCAGATGTAGGCAATGGACTCCGGGTAGTTCAGCTTCACGCCTCGCTTGAGCCGCTTGGCTGCAAGTTCACCTGCGAGGTGAAGCAATAGTTTTTCGTGTTCAATCGGATTTAAGTGCATATAACTGTGTGTTAATAAGATTGACTATAGAAATATCTAAAACTGAACAATGAACCCATTCCTCCGCCCATCGGTCATTTCCGTGGCTATTAGTAAGGACTTAGTAAGTGTTGGAAGTTTATATGGGCATTATGCTGCTGAGTTAAGGGTTATTCTCTGTTGCACGGGCACAGATTTTTTGACTCCAGAGCATGAACCGGAGATAGTAATCTTTTCTTTCGTTGCTATTGAGTAAGGGGTCTCGCTGACAGCTGGGTGCATTTTGTGTACAGAGAGGCACAACCCCTAAAAGGTATGCTGAAACAAAAAAATCAAATACTCCTAAACGCCCCTGTATTGATATCATTATACCCGTATTGCTCTGTACTGAAATAAGTTTTACTTACCTTAGCATTAAAAGGTTGTAAGGCAACTAGCTCATACTCAAGCGCCAAGTTAGACATGACCTATTAAGCTGATTTAAGAGAGAGATTAGAATGAGATTAGAGAGAAGGAGTTTGCAGCCCTTTACATGGTGTGAGCTGCCTGTTTCTGTGTTTACCAGATCGTGTAGGGCATTGCGATAGCCAGACAGATAGATAGGAAATATAACCAAAATAAAAGCCCTACACTTGGTAGGGCTTCAGATAGATGATCCGGTAATAAATAAAAAAAATGATTTAACCTACATTCGGCAGGCCGCAGGCAGTCGGGCTATACCTGCATGGTAGCGTGATGGGCAGCATACGCCGCAGGCAGTACTACCTCCATGATAGTACCTTTACCAACCTGCGAACTTACCCGAATCGTACCTTTGTGCGTTTCAATGATTTTCATGGCCAGCGGCAGCCCGATGCCAAAACCTTCGTAATTAGCCGTGTTGGAACCCCTGAAGTAAGAATTGAAAATTTTGCTCTGATCAGAAGCGGGTATGCCAATGCCTGAGTCTGTTATCTGCAAGCTTATCTTCTGCCCTGTTGAGGTTAGTTTCAGGTATACAGCCTGGTTATCTGAGTACTTAAACCCGTTCAGAATGATGTTGCAGATAGCCAGAATCAGCAATTGCTCATTACAATTAACAAACAGCATCGCCTCGTTTTCCGGGAATTCGCTGTAGTCCATCTTAAGCTTATACCGCTCATCCATCTTACTCACCACCTCCTGCACCGACTCCAGTATTTCATCCATCCTGCGCACACTCCAGCCCTGGTCCTGCCCGTTCCCCTCGGCTTTTGCCAATTCCAGCAAGGTATTGATGATGTGCTTGAGCTTTTCGGTTTCCTGCATAATCATCTGCAGCGAGTAGGTAGCCGGGTGCCTGCTCCAGTCGAGAAAGGGCAT
>NZ_AKIS01000021.1:0-12451 GCF_000277005.1 Pontibacter sp. BAB1700
TACGCATGAAGTTAAGTCCCCATAGCTGCTCCGGCTTGCTGCTGAATCGGAGGGCCGAGTAAGGTATGCGCATCTCTGCTACCCAAGAGTTGCCATCAAGTTTAGTATTGCTCTCCCACACGGCATTCCAGGTAAAGTCTTCACCGTCGGAAGAGTAGCGTGCATCGAGCTGTACACCTGCGGGCGTCAAATAAAAGCCAAATCCATTGATCTGGTCATTGTACGTGTCGAAGAATACTGCAAAAAAATCGGTATTGCCCAGATCATCCCGCTTGCCCAGTTGTTTAAATATACTGTCCTGGGACACATCGTGCATAATGGCGCCCACGTAGATAGACTCATCGTCGTAGAGAATGCGCACCTTCGTGGGATGCACCTCTTTCGCGCCGGGGTTGGGACTGCTCTGTATAAAGTTTGAGGCGGTCTCGGCCTGTTGCCAGACTTCCTCGTCCAGCGAACCGTCAATTTTGATGGGTTCGGTTATGCGAAGCGCCTGCAGCTGCTTCACATTGGCAAAGACAGGAGCTTTTTTCTCCTGCGCTACTACCTGTTGCCATGCCAGCACAGTCAATACAAGCACAACCATCCGCACAAAACCAGGTGTAGGTATACAGCCAATCATAAAGTAAGAGGGCAATCAAAGTGAGTGTTTATACAAAGGTATAGAATAGATGCCCCCGAGGCCACAATACTTGCTTTTTCCTGACAACAAAACGCTTAACCATACTACATAACTGGTAAACAGGCCTATTTAAACAACAAAAGATGGAAATATAAAGCGCCATACCCGTTTGACAGGTATGGCGCCTTTACAAAAGCTCCAATTGAGTTTACAAGTCCTCTTCACGTACCAGCATCAGCACTGCTGACTGCGGCACGATAAAGTATTTCTCGCTGAGGTAGTTGATCTCGATGGCGTCGCGCTGCAGGTAGATGGCCAGGTCGCCCTCTTTTATCTGAAGCGGCAGATAGCGCACTTGTTCCTGCTCCTCGTCGCCAAATACCTCTTCATCAAAGCCATAGTCAGCAGGCATTGGGTAACCCGGACCAACTTTCATTACATAGCCTTCCTGCACCTTCTCTTTTTCCTGTACGCCAGGCGGCAGGTATAGCCCGCTCTTGGTCTGCTCCCGCGAAGTCTTCGGCTTGATCAGCACCCGGTCGCCTACAATAATGATTTTTTCCAGTTTATTGCTTTCTGAAATTCTCATGGTTAAGGTCTGCATAATTAAATTGGGTCTGCGGTTACTTTAAAGCGCATGGCTGCCTTGATGGCAACATCGCGTGTAATTGGCTTGGCTATGGCGGCTCTCGTTATAACTGTATACGTTTCTCCTTTAATGTACTCATCTAACTTAGCATTGGTCGATTTCAACTCAATGGCCTTGATGCCCTTCGGCACCTCATCTAGATACGCTATTTTCGTTTCGGCTCCTTCGCCGTTGCTCAGGTAGATCTCGATGCTGCGCAGGAAATCAAAGTTTTCGTCAGCTGGATCCGCTATGGTAAGCGTCAGTTTGTTTAGGCTTACGTCCTTTACCAGTTCGGCGCGGGTCTTGTTGTTCTTAAACGTCTCAGACGAGTTGGTCTTGACAGGTATAGGCGACAGCGGCATTACAACACCAATCGGGAAAGTAGACTCGATACGAATGGTTTCTTCCTGATTGATGTAGAATGTGAGCAAATCGTCTACTTTATCGCAGGATGTTGCTATAATGGTGAGCAGCACAAAAGCCGCCAGCAGCATTTTTTTCATAAAAGGGTGAAATTTAAAGTACTCTCTGTTATTCGTTTACAAGCTTGCAGGGCCTAAAAAAGGAGAGCAGCCTTGCGGGCTGCCCTTACTATATGCCTGCACAGAGTGCAAAAATAACAAAAATGATCGAGAGTATACCCTTAATCAAACATGTCCGCAGCACGCGAGCCACCCGGACCATTTTCGAGCCAGCTCATCGGATAGTTCTTGTCCATCAGGCCAGCGGCCTCTTCGGTCAGGTATAGCGGCTTGAAGGTGTCGATCATCACAGCGTACTCGTGGGTTTCTTTCTTGCCGATGCTTGCCTCCACCGTGCCCGGGTGCGGGCCATGCGGTATGCCACCCGGGTGTACCGTAAATGAAGCCCTGTCCACCCCTTTGCGCGACATAAAATCGCCCGCTACGTAGTAGAGCACCTCGTCGGAGTCTACGTTGGAGTGGTTGTAAGGCGCAGGTATAGCCTGTGGGTGATAGTCGAACAAACGCGGCACAAAAGAGCAGATCACGAAGTTGTGCGCCTCGAAGGTCTGGTGCACGGGAGGTGGCTGGTGAATGCGGCCGGTGATGGGCTCGAAGTCGTAGATGGACAGCGCATATGGGTAGAAGTAGCCGTCCCAGCCCACCACGTCAAACGGACTGAAGTCGTAGTAGTACTGGTGCAGCATGCCGTCTTTCTTGATCTGCACCAGGTGCTCGCCGCCCTCAGTGTACTCGATCAGCTCATGTGGGGCACGTATGTCGCGCTCACAAAACGGGGAGTGCTCCAGCAACTGCCCGAAATGGTTGCGGTAGCGGCGCGGCGTCTCGATCGGGCTGAATGACTCGGTGATCAGCAAGCGCACCGGACCGTCGTTGAAATGGAACTGGTGGATGATAGTGCGCGGAATCACGATGTAATCGCCCTCGCGGAACTCCAGCTTGCCCATCTGCGACAGCAGCACACCGCTGCCCTCATGCACGAACACCACCTCGTCGGCCTGGCCGTTTTTGTAGTAGTAGTCCATTTTGCGCTCCGACGGATTGCAGATGCTGATGGCCACATCGCTGTTGAGCATCATGGTTTTACGGGCGCTCAGGTAGTCAGAACCTGTAACGGTCTGATCGAGCGTCTTTAGGTGGTGCGGAGCCAGCTTTATACCTTCGGCGATTTTGGGTGCGTACGGTATAGGGTCGTCAATCCGGGTGATGCGCGTCGGCGGATTCTTGTGGTACAGCAAAGACGACAGGCCGCTGAAGCCCAGCGTACCCACCAGCTGCTCGGCGTACAGACTTCCGTCCTCCTGCCTGAACTGCACATGGCGCTTCTGCGGGATGGTGCCTAGTTTGTGATAATAAGCCATTCCTCTCTGTTTGGTTATGGTTTATAAAAGCAGCCCTACCGGGTGCCTTTCTGATACAGGTATAAATTCTGAATTGTTATACGCCTCCTTTGGCCAATCGCTGGGCCTTGCCAAACTGGCGAAGGGCTTCCTGAAACTCCTCGTCCTTCTCGTGCAGGATCGGGAAGAAACCCGGGTTACCGTATACGCTGCGACCAATAAATGCCTTCACGTTATTACGGAGCAGCGCCTGTGAGCGCTTGTACTGGGCCTCGTCGTACTTCACTTCCGACTGTGCTGCCATACGCATCAACTCCTGCAGCATTTTATCAGACACGTTGAAGGACTTAACGAACTTGTCCATTGATATCTTCTCCAGGTCTTTGCGGTTATCGTTGTAGTAGGCCAATGCATATTCCCTAATCACATTTTTGCTATAAAGCTGGCTCAACAGCTCCGACAACTCCGTAGTATCGCGGGCTACAAATATGTCAGGCATGATACCGCCGCCACCATACACCACACGGCCTTTACCTGTCTTATACTTGAGCGAATCCACAAACAGACTGCTGTCCGGATGGAAGTACTCCCCATTCTCAAATCGGTTCAGCATGTCTTTCTGATAATCCTCGGTGCCCGCCACATAAGGCTTCTGGATAGAGCGGCCACTCGGCGTGTAGTAGCGCGATATGGTGAGGCGCAGCTCCGACCCGTCGTTCAGTGGGATTGGCATCTGCACCAGTCCTTTGCCAAATGAGCGACGCCCCACAATCAGCGCGCGGTCGTTGTCCTGCAGCGCGCCTGCCACAATCTCGGAGGCCGAAGCACTGCCCTCGTCCAGCAGCACGATCACAGGACCGTTTTCGAAGTCACCCTTGGTTCGGGCAAAAGACTTGGAGTCGTAGCGGGAGCCTTTGCCATCGGTATACACGATCATCCTGTCACCTGCTATAAACTCGTCGGCCATGCGGGTTGCGTGGTCCATGTAGCCGCCGGGGTTGCCGCGCAGGTCGAGTATCAGCTGTTGCATTCCTTTCTTCTTGAGTCCGGTCAAAGCTGTTTTAAACTCGTCAAAGGTATTGTTGGCGAAGCGGCTCACTTTGATGTAGCCCGTGTTGCTGTTCACCATGTAGTTCACGTCCACTGACACGGTTGGAATCTTGTTGCGGGTGATCGTGAAGTCGAATGGCTTCCTGTTGCCTTTGCGCAGCACCTGTATCTTTACGTCTGTGCCTTTGGCCCCGCAGGCGCTTGAAGACGCCCTCGTTCGTTATACCTGTACCTGCTACATTCTCGCCATTCACACTCACAATCTTGTCACCGGCCTGTATACCTGCCGCTTCAGACGGTCCGCCACTCAAAGGGGTAATCACATAAATCGTGTCTTTGAAGATATTGAACTCCACGCCGATGCCTTCAAAATCACCTTCCAGGTAAGAGCGGGCCATGGCCAGATCAGCGGCGGGGATATAGGAGGTATGGGGGTCGAGCTTCTCGAGCATCTTGGTGATGGCGTGATCGGTTAGCTTCTCGGTGTCCACGGTGTCCACGTAATCACGATCTATGTAGCTCAGTATGTCGCGGAATTTCAAGTAGGCCTTGGCAGTACTCTGTGGATTGTTATCAGAAGGGGAAAAGGTATTTGCGCCAATCAGCACCCCCACAATCAGGGCCAGGGCAATGTACAGGGGCAAGCGTACCTGAAAAGGCGTGTTACGGGCTTTACCCTGACCTGTCTTTTCCGGCTCCTCCTGTGGGTTATATTTGGTTTCTTCGCTCATTTCGATCTCTAAAAACGGTTAAATATAAAGCTAAGCGGGCGCTTTTTTGCAGCTTTACAGAGATAAATATTCAGGCTCTGCTATACAAGGCTCCTTTTTAAGTATACCTGCATACAGTACAGCTTGTTATTCTTTTAACAAAGCTTTGGTCGGGTTTTATTCCATTTTAGTATAAAAAGATCCGGGCAGGCTACCTTTTTCTGCTCACATGCCACGTACAGGACAGCAAGACGAGGTGAAGCGCAGCCCCTCCAACCGGATCGACCCCGCCAATCCTTTTTAATCCTGTAAATCCTGATTAAATCCCTTAACTTTGTATTTTTAAAGCGCAAATGCTCGATTAAGGCAGGCAAAAGACGTTACACAGGGCACTATGGCGAGAATTTTAGGTATAGATTACGGCAACAAGCGGGTGGGGCTGGCCGCAACAGACACACTCCAGATCATTGCTTCGCCACTCGAAACTATACATGCCAAAGATGTGCTGACTTACCTGAAAGCCTATACCCTGCGTGAGCCCGTGGAGGCCTTTGTCGTGGGCATGCCACGACGCCTGACCGGTGAAGCCACAGATGCAACGCCACATGTCATTGGCTTTGTACGTAAGCTCCAGAAGGAGTTTCCGGGTATACCGGTGCATACCGTTGACGAGCGCTTTACCTCGAGCATGGCTCAGAAAGCGATGCTGGCCGGCGGACTCAAGAAAAAGGACCGGCAGGACAAAGGAACCGTGGACCGGGTGAGCGCAGCCATTATTTTACAGTCGTATTTAGAAAGCAGAACAATATGATTTACCCTATTACCGCCTATGGCGACCCGGTGCTGAAGGAACCGGCGCAGGACATCCCGAGGGACTACGAAGGTCTGAATGAGCTGATTGAAGACATGTTCACCACCATGTACCATGCCCACGGCGTGGGACTCGCTGCTCCGCAAATCAGCAAGGGCATCCGCCTGTTTGTGATCGACTCTGAGCCCATGATGGACGAAGGCGACGAAGGCAAAGGTGTGAAAAAGGCATTTATCAACCCGGAGATCATTGAAGAAGATGGGGAAGAGTGGGGCTTTGAGGAAGGCTGCCTGAGCATACCGGGTGTGCGCGAGGTGGTATACCGCCCTGAGCGCATCGTTATCCGCTACTTTGACCAGGACTGGAACGAACACACCGATACCTACGACGGCATGACGGCTCGTGTGATCCAGCATGAGTACGACCACATTGAGGGCATCCTGTTCACAGACCACCTTTCCGGACTGAAAAAGCGCCTGATCAAGAACAAGCTTACCAAAATATCCAAAGGAGAAGTGGATGCGGATTACCGCATGAAATTCCCGACAGCGGCAACAAAGAAACGCTAGACGCTATACCTGACACCTACCAAAGATCGCCTGCTCCATACCATTGTGGCAGGCGATTTACTTTGCTGCCACACATCCGCCACGCATATCATCAAAGGTTAAACTTCGGATTTTGTGCTGTACTCTCATCTGCCATGCCTACCTTAGTGGCACATCTATACAATTACCAACATTTTTCTTCAACTCACCTTCTAAACTCAAGATTTTATGAATGCGATCAAACGAAACAATGTGACGGTAACCGGAAAAGGAGAAAAGCCGATGCTGTTTGCTCATGGCTACGGCTGTGACCAGAACATGTGGCGTTATATTACTCCTGCTTTTCAGGATGATTACAAGATCATACTTTTCGATCACATAGGATTTGGTAACTCAGATGCCTCTACCTATTCAAAAGATCGCTACTCGTCGCTGCATGGTTATGCGACAGATGTGCTGGAGATATGCCATGAACTGGACCTGCAGGATGTCATCTTTGTAGGCCACTCGGTGAGTGCCATGATCGGAGTGCTGGCTGCCATCCAGGAGCCTGAGCGCTTCTCTAAGCTTGTGCTGGTAAGCCCCTCGCCAAGCTTTATCAATGACGGCGACTATTATGGCGGCTTTAACAGGGAGGATATTGAGGGCTTGCTCATGTCGCTGGACGGGGACTACCTGGGCTGGTCCAACACCATAGCCCCTGTTATTATGGGGAACGCTGAGCGTCCGGAGCTGGCCCGGGAGCTGGCACAGAGTTTCTGCAAAAGCAATCCCGAAATCGCCAATGACTTTGCCCATATCACCTTCTTGTCAGACCACCGAAGGGACCTGCCTCAGGTAAAGACAGACACCCTGATTTTGCAGTGCTCGGAGGACGCCATTGCCCCGCCGCCGGTTGGCGAATATACCCACCGGAGCATCGCTGGCAGCAAGATCACAATTTTAGAGGCGACAGGCCACTGCCCTAACCTGAGTGCGCCGGAAGAGACAATAAAGGCTATTAAGAATTTCTTATAAAAATACCGTACAAGTATTTATGCGGATACTGGTCAGTGGGCGCAAAGTCATTCGGTTACGAAGAAGCAGATATACATTTTAGTGGAATTGACAGACAGTGTAGAATATAAAGAATTAAAGAAGGCTAACGGAGATGTTTTTCTGGAGGTAAGAAGGATGCCTGATAATGGCTTTATAGCTATGAACTGGATCGGTATACAGTCTCTTGAAACTGTTGTGATGGGGGGTAACCTGGTTCTGTCGATGATGCGGCAGAAGTCGTCGCCAGGAATTCTGAACAGTAATCGGGAGCTAATAGGACCCTGGGAAGCAGCAGTCAATTGGCTGGCCTTTAAGTGGGCCCCGCAGGCCAAAAGTCTGGAGCTGCGCTACTTTGCACATGTACTGTCTCCCGGTATCTATGGGCAGCGGTCATTTAAAGCATTGTTTCCTAACCTCAGGGAGGTGCTCGATGTAAAGTCATTTGATGCTGAGGAGGGGGCCGAAGAGTGGCTCCGCATGAAAGCCTCCATCAAAAAGACCAGCACATAGCCTGTCCAGGTATGCTGGCAGCCAATTGCCCAGCCGCTGTTAGCCCTAGCTGAGGTTATTATTCCACCCAGCTAAATAACCGACTCCAGCGAATTTTGTCCAACCCACCCGCTTCTTCATCCACCGAAAACCAGGTAAACAACGGTTTCCCGACAATGTGGTCTTCCGGCACAAAGCCCCAGTAGCGGGAATCAAGGGAGTTGTGACGGTTGTCTCCCATCATAAAGTAATAGTTCTGCCGGAAGGTATAGCTTTTGGCTTCCTTACCGTCCAGGTATAGCCTGCCCTCCCGCACCTCAGCGTTTTTGTTCTGCTCGTATTCCAGGATGATCTTTTGGTAGATGGGTAGCGTTTCGGGTGTGATCGCTATTGAAATGCCTTGTTTTGGAATGTAAAGCGGACCGTAATTGTCACGGTTCCAGTTAAGGCCCTGCACCTGTGGAAAGATACCAGCCTCCGATTCACCGGGCACCATTTGTTGCAGCTCGATGCCCCGTATAAAGTGGAGCGAAGCCAGTTCCCGCGCCCTGGCAGGTGTAGTGTGCAGCAGGTAACCTCCCTGCACCGGGTATACGTCTGTGAGATTTCGCTCTCTGAAAAACTTCGGCTGTAGCACCTTGTCAGTGGCCATAAAGTAGCCGAACTGCATCTGCTCCGGGTTGTCGAGCGGCTTACCGTTGATGTATACCTGCCGGTCGCGGATTTCCAGCATGTCGCCGGCTATACCTACGCAGCGCTTCACGTAGTGCGTGCGCTGGTCCATAGGGTGCTCCGTTTCATCCGGAAAATTAAACACCACCGGGTCGTTATGCTTCACTTCCGAAAAGCCGGGTAACCGGAAAGACTTCAATTGCAAGGCATTAGAGTAAGCAGGTAGATCCGTACCCCAAATGGTCTGGTGAGTCAGTGGCACCTGCAATGGCGTCATGGGGGTGCGGGGGCCGTAGTGCAGTTTGCTCACAAACAAGCGATCGCCTACGAGCATCGATTTTTCCATGGAAGGCGTCGGGATAGCATAGGCCTCAAATGTGGCCCAGCGGAAAAACGAGGATACGACTACCGCAAACATCAGGGCATTTCCCCATTCGCGCAGAGCACTTTTCTTAGCTGGCTTCTCAGCCGGTTTTTTCTTCCAGAGTTTTAGCTGCATCATCAGAGCATAGTAGGTTTACTATATTTTAACTGCAGCAAGGTTCAGTAAATTATAATCCTTGCTGAAAAAATCACGTGTCTGTACCCTGGTAAGGTATAGGGGTAGATGGTACCTGCCTGCTCGGGCCTCCATTTAAGCTGGAAAAATCGCCAGCGTTACTTCAAAAGCTGCAGTGTCTTTTCATCCTCTTTGCCACTGTAATACTTATCGAGCACAGCTTTGAAAACAGGATCGGCACCGGGTACTTTAGCAAACAGGGTCATACTGGAGCGCAGCTTCAGGTCATCGGGGCTCCCCAGGATTTGGTTGGCTGTTTTCCCCTCCAACGCTAACATGGCTTTGGAAATCTCCACTAATCTTTGCCCCAGCACAGGATGCTGCAGGTATAGCCGGACCTCTTCCAGGTCTTTAATGGCGTAGTATCGGGCAGTCTCGCTATACCCCAGCCCCTGCAATTGTGGGAAAATAAACCACATCCAGTGGCTGTGCTTGCGGCCATTTTTTATTTCAGTTAGAGCCTGCTCGTAACTGCTGGCCTGTGCATCCAGGAAGCGGGCAAGGCTTGGTATATTCTCTGTGCTCATGTGTTTCAAGTGTATGTCGGAACAAAAGAGTTTAAACGAAAAACTATAGGCTTCTGCATGTAAACCTTACATAATCGATATGCCTAATTTACGGATCTGCCGGCCAAACTCACTGTCATTGTATACCTGTTTTTATTCCGCACTTCCGAGAAAGCCAGGGAGGCTTTTAACATACAAATTCCGCTATTCTCCGTACACCGCAGGTATGGCTTTCCGACAAATCGCTGTACTGCTCCTGCTTGCCTTCCTGCTGCCGCTCAGCGGGTATAGCTGGGGCTTTTTCGCGCACCAGCGCATCAACCGGCTGGCCGTCTATACCCTACCGCCCGAAATGGTAGGCTTCTACAAAAAGCACATCCGCTACATCACAGAAAACGCCGTGAACCCAGACCGCCGCCGCTATGCTGTGGCTGGCGAGGCGCCCCGTCACTACATCGACCTGGATGTGTACGGCGACAGCGCCCTTTATAAAATTCCCCGCTACTGGCAACAGGCGGTGGAGCGCTATGGTGAAGATACACTCATGGCGCATGGTATCGTGCCCTGGCACATCAACCGCATGAAGTTTCAGCTCACGCAGGCTTTCAAAGACCGCGACCTGGATCGCATCCTGCGCCTCTCGGCCGATATGGGCCATTACATAGCCGATGCCTGCGTGCCGCTGCACACCACCCGCAACTACAACGGACAGTTCACAGGGCAGCGCGGTATACATGGCTTTTGGGAAAGCCGCCTCCCCGAGCTGCTCTCCGACAACTACGACTTCTTTGTGGGGCAGGCCAGGTATATCGAGCAACCACAGCTTAAGGCCTGGGAGATTGTCGCCAGCGCCATTTGGCCCTTGACTCCGTTCTCGGTTTTGAGCGTGAACTCACCCTGGCTTTTGAGGAAGAGAAGAAGTATAGCTACGAAGTGCGTGGCAACCTAACCACGCGAGTGTATTCCAGAGAGTTTTCAGAGGCCTATCACCGCCGACTAAACGGGCAGGTGGAGCGGCAGATGCGTCTTGCCATCCATACTGTGGCCAGCTACTGGTTTATAGCTTGGGTAGACGCGGGTCAGCCTAACCTTCGTCAGCTAGCTCCCACCCTATCGGCAGAAGAACAGGAGCGCCTGCGCATGGAGCTGAAGGAGTATGAACAAGGCCCTCACCTGCCCCGTGAAGAAGGCGAGACCCTCCTCCATCGCAAGACGTGGATTTCAGGACGCAGAGAGTAGTTAGAAAGCTTCCCATCTACTGCTTATTTTCTTTATTGCCGTCTATACAACAACGGGCAGGCCATGTTATGCAAAAGGATGTAAAATTGCCTATCTTGCCTCTACAACCCACTTACTCACCTATGAACTCTATTGATACTTTCTTTAAGCGCCTTGTGCTGCTCCTTACACTGGCAACAGTGTGTAGCCTGCAGGCTTCAGCGCAGCAAAACACGGCCGCTACCCTCCAGAAGCTGGATGCCTATTATCAGAAGGCGCTGAAGGATTGGGATGTCCCGGGCATGGCCATCGCCATCGTGAAAAACGACTCTGTGATCTTTGCCAAGGGCTACGGCGTGCGCGACCTCAAAACAGGCGGACAAGTGGATGCCAACACGGTTTTTGGCATCGCCTCCAATTCCAAAGCTTATACCTCCGCCGCCCTCGGCATATTGGTTGATGAAGGCAAACTCAACTGGGACGACAAAGTTACAAAGCACCTGCCCTGGCTGCAGCTCTATGACCCATACGTAACGCAGGAGCTCAACATCAAGGACCTGCTGAGCCACCGCGCCGGCTTCCGCACCTTCAGCGGAGATCTGCTCTGGTACAACACCACCTACAGCCGTCGCGAAATTCTGGAGCGTGCCCATCACCTCAAGCCCGCCTACAGCTTCCGCGACGGTTACGGCTACTCCAATCTCATGTTCATCGCCGCCGGTGAAGTGATAGAGGCCGTATCGGGACAAACGTGGGAAGACTTTATCAAGCAGCGCTTCTTTTCACCACTGGGTATGAACCGCTCTTATACCTCTGTAAACGAACTGGCCGGCAAAGACAACATCGCCTCTCCGCACGGCTTCGACGAAAAGCGCAAGCCCTACCCTACTACCTTTACAGCCTGGGACAACTGGAACCCGGCGGCAGGGATTTTTACCAGCGTAAACCAGCAGGCCCAGTGGATGCGCCTGCAGCTCAACCGCGGCACTTACAATGGCCAAAAAATCTTCAGCGAAGATGCCAGCCGCATGATGTGGACTGCACACAATGCCATGCCAATATCCAAACAAGCCGAAGCCAATGTACCTTCCACCCACTTTTCGGCCGCTGGCCTGGGCTGGATGATGAACGATTACGAAGGTCGCAAAATACTGGCCCATGGTGGAGGGCATGAAGGCATGAACAGCCGCACGGTGCTGGTACCTGAAGAGAACCTGGGCATCATCATCCTGACAAACAGCATGAGCAGTATTATGTCGCCATTGGCCAACTATACCCTCGATCAGTTCCTGGGAGTGCAGAACGGCCGCGACTGGAGCCAGTTCTCACTCGACAACATAGCCAAAGCCCGTAAAGCACAAGACGAAGCCGCCGCCAAAGCCCCAAAAGAAAAGCCGCGCAAGAGTAAACCGACCATGGATCTGGAAGCCTACGCGGGCACCTACAATAGTCCGTTGTATGGTGATGCTACCATTAAGGTACAGAACAAGCAATTAGTATTGGACCTGGCCCCTGCTCCTGCCTTAGGCGGCAAGCTCACGCACTGGCAACATGACATCTTTGACCTGGAGTGGAAGAACAACTTCGCGCTGCTCACGCCAACCAAAGTGCGTTTCATTGTAGGTCCGGATGGTAAGATTGCTGAAATGCGACTCGATGCAAATAACCCGGATTTCCACTTCAGTGAACTTGAGTTCAAGAAAGTTAAATGAGCTGTATGACGAATAGATCGAGACTAATCATTCAGTATACTCCACTTTTAATTATATTATTTT
>NZ_AKIS01000022.1:0-59605 GCF_000277005.1 Pontibacter sp. BAB1700
GCGGTGCCAGGGTGAAGGCCTATGACCCGGTGGCCATGAAGGAGGCAAAGCACTCTTTGGGTGACCGCATCGAGTACGGCAAGGACGAGTACGAGACGCTCATCGACGCAGACGCCCTGCTGCTGGTGACCGAGTGGCCCGAGTTCCGCTCCCCCAACTTCGCCGTTGTCAGCAAGCTGATGAAGGAGAAGGTGGTCTTCGACGGAAGAAACATCTACGACTGCAAGGAGATGGAGGAGAAGGGCTTCACCTACTTCGGCATTGGCGTCAAGCAGGCCAAGGTGGCCCAGGAAACTAAAGCAACTGTATAAGTATGGCCAGAAAAAGAGTATTGGTAACGGGGGGAGCCGGCTTTCTCGGCTCCCACCTGTGCGACAGATTCATAGCCGAGGGTTACCACGTGATCGCGATGGACAACCTGATCACGGGCAACCTGGAGAACATTGAGCACCTTTTCAAGCTGGAGCAGTTTGAGTTCTATCACCACGACGTGTCCAAGTTTGTGCACGTGCCGGGAGAGCTCGACTACATCCTGCACTTCGCCTCGCCGGCCAGCCCGATCGACTACCTAAAGATTCCGATCCAGACGCTGAAGGTGGGCTCGCTGGGCACGCACAACCTGCTGGGCCTGGCCAAGGCCAAGGGAGCGCGCATGCTCATCGCCTCCACGTCGGAGGTATACGGCGACCCGCTCGTGCACCCGCAGAACGAAGACTACTGGGGCAATGTGAACCCGGTGGGACCTCGCGGTTGCTATGACGAGGCCAAGCGCTTCCAGGAGGCCATGACCATGGCTTACCACATGCACCACGGGCTGGAGACGCGTATTGTGCGTATTTTCAACACCTACGGTCCGCGCATGCGACTGGACGACGGCCGCGTACTGCCTGCCTTCCTGAGCCAGGCCCTGCGCGGCGAGCCGCTGAGCATTTTCGGCGACGGCAGCCAGACGCGCTCCTTCTGCTACGTGGACGACCTGGTGGAGGGCATCTACCGCCTGCTGCTGAGCGACTACCCGTACCCGGTGAACGTGGGCAACCCGTCCGAGATCACCATCAGGCAGTTTGCCGAGGAAATCTGCCGGCTGACCGGCGCGGAGCTCAACATCGAGTACCAGCCCCTGCCGACCGACGACCCGCAGAAGCGCCAGCCGGACATCTCGAAAGCCAAAGAGGTGCTAGGTTGGGAGCCGAAGGTGGACCGTGCTGAAGGTCTGCAGAGAACACTCGAGTACTTTAAGGAGAAAGTGAAACTGCCTGTTGAACGTGTAGTAGATTAGGCGCTTTGCAAATAAACACAGAAGGGCCCTGACACTTGGCGATGTCAGGGCCCTTCTGTGTTTACATCCTTTGGTGAGGTTAGATCTTTTTGTGCGCCTTCATAAAGTCCTTCGCTTCCTTATTAGCCGCATGCTTTTTGTCGGTTGTTTCCAGTACAATCCCGTAATAATGCTTCGCTGTTTTTAGTTCGCGCTCCTGTTTGGCAATACGGGCAAGGTTCAAGTATGAATTGACGAAGTAACCGGAATCACGCTCATTGCTCATTTCAGCGTAAGTGATTGAGTTCTGGTAGTAAGCCTTTGCCTTTTGGAAATCACGATACTTATTCTGGTTGATATAAGCCAGAATATAAGAGGCGTAACGTCCACTCACAGCTTCGTAGCCTGGCATACGCCGGTCGAGCTTACTTAGAATGTCAAGACACACCCGCTCTGCCATGGTAAAGTGGCCCTGCACGAAAAGAGCACGTGCATAGAAGCGCTGGAAGTAGGCATTGTTCGGGTATTTTTCAACCAGCCCTTTTACCAGATCCAATGCGGCCTCCATGTTCCCTTCCTCATTGGCATATATCTTCATTAGAAAGAATTTAGCCTCCGTGCCGGTATAGAAACCGTTATTTGCTACATAACGCAACTGTTTTATACCTAGTCGCTTGTCGCCACTCGGGAAAAAAGCCAGCACAGGACGCAGCATCTTGTAGTTTTCGTGAATCCAGATGGAGTAGTAGTTGAAGAGCGCTTCCCCAAACAAAAACTCAGGCTCAGGCCGTTGCCAGCCTTGGCTTTCTCTAAATATTCCAGTGATCGTTTGCTGGCAATGGTGGCTTTGCGCCAGTTGCTGCGCTCTGAGTGCAGGCGACCGGCAAATCCGTTGGCAGCCGATAGGAAAAAGGCTGCTTCATAGTCTTTGTTGTTCTGATCATAAAGTGTCTCAGCTTTTTGGATGGTTGAATCCATATAGGCAAAGAACAGATCGTCGTATTGCGTAGTCTGTATATTGGTAGGTACGATCTTCCACCATTGGCTGAGGCCCATCAGGAAGTAAGGAAGGGGGTGATTCGGATAACGGCGGCGCAAAGATTTGAATTGCTTCTCGGCCAATTCGTACTTAAAGTTGTACATGTTGTCCACGGCGCCCTCCAGTTCATACTGGATGTCTTTATCCATGAGCAGCATGCCTTTGATGTTCCCAGCCGCAGGTATAACCTCTACCGATTGTATTGTGACTTCTCGTATAGCTGTATCAGACTGCGCCTTAGAGCCCTGGCCCAAAGCAAAGTGTGACAGGGTGATACCGAGAAATGCAAGTACAATCTTCTTCATAAGTAAAAAGGAAAATCCGGCGTATCGTGTTTGTAGCTCCTTATCTGGTAAACAGGTAATAAAAGTACAACAATTATATTAATTTTGAATTGATACAAAAGAAATATTGCATGAAACTTCTGAAACAACTCTGCAGCATACACGCACCGTCCGGCAACGAGAAAAAACTAACCGATTTTCTGCTTAACTACATTGAAGAACATAAAGTTCAGTGGAAACAGCAACCTATTATACTTTATGGGGAGGGCTTTCAGGATTGTATTTTGTTAATATTTGGGAAGCCCGAACTGCCATTTTTGCCCATATAGACTCCATTGGCTTTACAGTGCGCTACGGAAAGCAGCTCGTAAAAATCGGAGGGCCTGACCTGGAAACCGGTTATACGCTGGTGGGTGAGGACTCACAGGGTAAAATTGAGTGTACGCTGGAGTTTGACGAGGAAGAGCATGAGATTAGTTACAGCTATGAACGTGAGATAGAACGTGGTACGGAGCTTGTGTTTAAATGTGATTTCCGGGAAACTGAAGAAACAGTGCAATCCTGCTATCTTGATAACAGACTGGGTGTGTGGAGTGCTTTAAAAGTTGCTGAGACATTGGAGAATGGCATCATTGCGTTCAGTAGTTGGGAGGAGCACGGTGGCGGTTCAGTGGCATACCTGGCCAAATATATTGCTGAGCGCTACGGTGTGCATCAGGCGCTGATCTCGGATATTACCTGGGTAACGGAGGGAGTGAAGCCAGGAGAGGGCGTGGTGATCTCTATGCGCGACAGTCTTATACCTCGCCGGTCATATGTCGAAAAGATCATAGGTATAGCCAAAGCCTCCGGTATACCTTATCAACTGGAAGTAGAAGGCTCGGGCGGCAGTGATGCTAAAGAATTACAACACGGGCCTTATCCATGGGATTGGTGTTTTGTAGGAGCGCCGGAAGATAATGTGCATACCCCAAATGAGATCGTCAACAATAAAGACATCGAGAGTATGGTAGCTTTGTACCGGGAGTTGATGGAGAAGCTCTAGGTACTTGAGATTAGGATTTAGACAAGGGCTGCTAGGCATAAGCAGCCCTTTTTTATGTCTTTTAGGGTAGTTGAGGCGGTTGAGGTTAGGTTGAAGCCCTTTGGTACAGGATAAGCAGCGCAATAGCTTCAGGTTTAGAAATATAGCCTATATCTGCTAAATGCAGCTTTGCAGCCAATTATTTGGAAAAGTCAAACGAATAGCCTTTCTTTAATAGCTCTATATAGCAATTTCAGAATCTCAACCCTTATTAACAAAACTAACTCTTATTGAATGGAAACTATTCTCTACGCAATTCCTGGATTTGGTCTGGCGGCCCTCCTGTATACCTTTATCAGGTCGGCTTGGGTAACGAAGCAAGCAGCAGGTAACGAACGCATGACGGAGATTGCCCGTCACATTGCCGATGGTGCCATGGCCTTTTTGAAAGCGGAGTACAAAGTGCTCTTCTACTTTGTGGTCATCGCCAGTATATTTCTTTTTTATCTGGGCTATACCGGTGAAAACTCCCACTGGACAATTGTCATAGCCTTTATCATTGGCGCGCTCTTTTCGGCCATTGCTGGCTTTATTGGGATGCGCATTGCCACGAAGGCAAACGTGCGTACGGCCGAGGCAGCCCGTACAAGCCTGTCGCGCGCTCTGAGCGTGTCGTTTGCGGGTGGCTCCGTAATGGGTATGGGTGTGGCAGGTCTGGCGGTACTGGGCCTTGGCTCACTTTTCATCGTGCTTTACTACTTCTTTGTATACAGCGTGAACGGTAATGTGAACGGCCACGAGATGGAAGTGGCGCTGGAAGTACTCACCGGCTTCTCACTGGGTGCTGAAAGTATTGCCCTCTTTGCCCGTGTCGGTGGTGGTATCTATACCAAAGCAGCCGACGTAGGCGCTGACCTGGTGGGTAAAGTAGAAGCAGGTATACCGGAGGATGACCCGCGTAACCCGGCTACCATTGCCGATAACGTGGGTGACAACGTGGGTGACGTGGCAGGTATGGGAGCCGACCTTTTCGGTTCGTACGTGGCTACTATCCTGGCTACGATGGTACTGGGCCGCGAAGTGGTTTCGCAGGACAATTTCGGCGGCATGGCCCCAATCATTCTTCCGATGTTCATTGCTGGTCTTGGTATTGTCTTCTCCCTGATCGGTATGCTCTTTATTCGTGTAAAGGAAGGTGGCAATGTGCAGGCGGCTCTCAACCTGGGCAACTGGATATCGGTGGCCCTGACAGCAGTGGGTGCTTATTTCGCTATTCACTGGCTGCTGCCTGAGAACATGAACCTGCGTAACTTCGAGTTTACTTCAAACGGTGTATTTATCGCTGTGATCGTGGGTCTTGTAGTAGGTACGCTTATGAGTATCATTACAGAGTACTACACGGCCATGGGCAAAAAGCCTGTTAATTCTATCGTACAGCAGTCTTCTACCGGGCACGCTACCAACATCATTGCTGGTTTGGCGGTAGGCATGCATTCGACTGTATTGCCTATCATTGTGCTGGCGGCGGGTATTGTGCTGTCTTACGCCTCGGCTGGTCTTTATGGCGTAGCTATCGCGGCGGCAGGTATGATGGCAACGACAGCCATGCAGCTGGCCATTGACGCTTTCGGTCCTATTGCAGACAACGCCGGTGGTATAGCGGAGATGAGTGAGTTGCCAAAAGAAGTGCGCGGCCGTACCGATATCCTGGACGCCGTAGGCAATACAACTGCTGCGACCGGTAAAGGCTTCGCGATCGCATCGGCTGCTCTCACCTCACTTGCGCTGTTTGCTGCGTTTGTAGGTATAGCGGGCATCTCGAGCATCGACCTTTACAAAGCCCCTGTGCTGGCGGGCCTCTTCATTGGTGCCATGATTCCGTTTATCTTCTCGGCATTGGCGATTGCTGCCGTAGGTCGTGCGGCTATGGCCATGGTGCATGAAGTGCGCCGTCAGTTCCGCGAGATCCCAGGCATCATGGAAGGTACAGGCCAGCCGGAATATGAGAAATGCGTGGCTATCTCTACTAAAGCCGCTATCCGTGAAATGATGTTACCGGGTGCTATTGCCCTGATTGTGCCGGTTGTAGTGGGCTTTGGTTTCAGAGGTGTTTTTGATGAAACGCCTTCAGCTGAAATTCTGGGTGGCCTGCTGGCTGGTGTAACCGTATCAGGGGTACTGATGGCGATGTTCCAGTCTAACGCCGGTGGCGCCTGGGACAATGCCAAGAAGTCGTTTGAGAAAGGCGTGGAAATCAATGGCAAGATGGAGTACAAAGGCTCTGACGCCCACAAAGCGTCTGTAACGGGCGACACGGTAGGCGATCCGTTCAAGGATACATCAGGCCCGTCTATGAACATCCTCATCAAGCTGATGTCGATCGTGTCATTAGTAATTGCGCCTCACATTGCCACAGAGCGTACCCCAGCTATACCTGAGGAACCAAACCTGAACATGCAGCTAGAGCAGGAGGCACCATCTACAGTGCAGCATATCAATCCTGAGAATACAGTTATTGTTGCCGGTCTGACGGCTAGGTAACCAACACAACTATGCGAAGTATAAATAAGCCCAACTATTCGGTTGGGCTTATTTTTTATTATCCTTACCTTTGTTTACCAACAAGACCGATACGCTATATGGATCCCCGTACAATCACGATTCACGATTGTGACTTCAGTACCTACATGTACGAAGAAGAAATCATTGCACGCATAGTGATGCTGGCAGAGCAAATTGAGCAGGACTATGCTGGTAAAAACCCACTTTTTCTGGCAGTACTGAACGGGTCGTTCATGTTTACAGCCGATCTGATGAAGCGCATCAACATACCTTGCGAAATATCTTTCATCCGCATGTCGTCCTACCAGGATATGCAAAGCACCGGCCATGTGAAGGAAGTACTGGGTCTGACTGAAAACATTGAAGGGCGTGACGTGCTGATCATCGAAGACATCGTGGACACAGGACACACCGTAAATGCGCTGCTGCACCAACTTCAAGAGAAGAATCCTTCCTCGCTCGAGATCGTAACGCTGCTGATGAAGCCTGAATGCCTGCAGCACCAGCTGGATGTGAAGTACGTGGCCAAGTCTATCCCGAATGACTTTGTAGTTGGCTATGGGCTCGACTATAATGGATTGGGTCGCAACCTGCGGGATATTTACAAAATCGTGTCTTAAGGAGTCTGGCGTGCCTGAAGCGAAAAGGGCCGACTCAGATTAGGCGCAACTCAAAAATTATTGAACAATACACCGATTTTATACTTAAATTTGTTTTTTATCATAAATCAAAGATATGCTCAACATCGTTTTGTTTGGCCCTCCTGGTGCTGGTAAAGGTACGCAAAGCCAAAAGCTGATAGATAAATATAACCTGATCCACCTTTCTACTGGTGATTTGCTCCGTTCTGAAATTGCCGCTGGCACCGAGCTGGGTATGAAGGCCAAGTCGTTGATGGACAACGGTATACTGGTTCCAGACGAAGTGGTGATCGGCATGATCGAGAACAAAGTGAAGGAGCATAGCCACGCAGGTGGTTTTATCTTTGATGGCTTCCCTCGTACTGTGCCTCAGGCGCAGGGACTGGATAAACTTTTGATGGACCATGGCACCGAAATTTCGTGCATGATCGCGCTGAAAGTAGACGATGAAGAGCTGACCAAGCGACTGTTGCTGCGCGGTGAGACTTCTGGCCGTCCGGACGACCAGAACGAAGAGCTGATCCGCAAGCGCATACAGGAGTATAACACCAAAACTACACCAGTGGCTGATTACTATGCAGGTCAGAACAAGTACTGCGCAGTAGATGGAATTGGCGAGATCGAGGAAATCTTTGCTGAACTTTGCAAGCAGGTTGACTCCTTGAAAGAGAAGCAGCAGAAGTAATCTTCTTCAAAGCTTTATTTAGAAAGAACATAGAAGGTATAAGCAGGCCGGAACTTTGATGCTCCGGACTTGCTTATACCTTATAATTTATACCTATTAGCATTACCTACATTGGCCCAATCCAACTTTATTGATTACGTAAAAATCTGTTCCCGCTCTGGTCACGGTGGCGCTGGATCTGCGCACCTGCACCGCGACAAACGCACCGCCATGGGCGGACCTGACGGCGGCGATGGGGGCAGAGGAGGCCATATCATCCTGCGTGGCAATGCCCAGCTGTGGACTTTGCTGCACCTGCAGTACCGTAAGCACGTGATCGCCGAAAACGGCCATAACGGAGGCCCAAGCCACTCTACTGGAGCACAGGGCAAAGACGATGTACTGGAGGTTCCACTTGGAACAATCGCCCGCAACGCCGAGACCGGCGAGTTCATGTGCGAGATCACCGAGGACGGACAGGAGATCATCCTGACACCGGGTGGCCGTGGAGGACTAGGCAACGCCCACTTTAAATCACCTACTAACCAGACGCCGCGCTATGCACAGCCAGGCGAGCCAGGTATAGAGGAGTGGGTGATCCTGGAACTGAAACTTCTGGCAGATGTCGGGCTGGTAGGTTTCCCGAATGCCGGCAAGTCTACTTTGCTTTCAGTAGTATCAGCGGCAAAACCAAAGATCGCCAACTATGCCTTTACCACGCTGGAGCCTAACCTGGGGGTAGTGGCCTACCGCGATTACAGGTCCTTTGTAATGGCCGATATACCTGGTATTATCGAGGGTGCTTCGGAAGGCAAAGGTCTTGGTCTGCGTTTTCTGCGTCACATCGAGCGTAACTCTATGCTGCTGTTCATGATATCCTGCGACAGCCCGGATATAGCTGAGGAGTACAAGGTGTTGGTAAACGAACTGCAGACCTACAATCCGGAGCTACTCGACAAGAAGCGCATTCTAGCCATCACAAAGACGGATATGATTGACGACGAACTGGAAGCTGAAATGCGCGAAACCTTACCGAAAGATATTCCAACGGTGTTTATTTCGAGCATGACCCAGAAGAATATCACGCAGCTAAAAGACATGATCTGGTCGGCGCTCAACTCATAGTTGCTGCAGCCAGTTTGAGAATACACATCGGTAGAGGCTGCAAGGCTTGCTACCGATTTTTTTTGAGATGCACCAACCAAATAAATGTCAATCTGACACAAAAACAGAATTGGCAAGACAATTGAAAAGACAAAATAGACCTATCAACCTATAATTCTTAAGGCATTATGTCAGAGAAAGATATCAAGAAAGAGCAGGAAAACACAGAACTAGAGGATAACACTGCCAATACAGAAGAAAACAACGGACAGGAGCAGGCTGAGGAGACAGTAGAAGAAACTGGCTCTGAAACCAAAGCAGAAGCCGAATTGGCAGAAATGAAAGACAAATACATCCGTTTGATGGCAGAGTTTGAGAACTTCAGACGCAGAACTGCCAAGGAGCGCATGGACTTGCTCAAAACAGCCAACGAAGACCTGATGAGCGAACTGTTGCCTGTACTGGATGATATGGAGCGTGCCCGCCAATCAATGGAGGCAACTAAAGATGTGGATGCGATGTTGCAGGGCCTGGAGCTGGTGTTCCACAAGCTGAAGCACGTGACGCAGCTCAAAGGTTTGAAGCCAATCGTGATCAACGCTGGCGATGATTTCGACAGCGATCTGCACGAGGCGGTAACGCAAATTCCGGCGCCATCAGAGGAACTGAAAGGCAAAATAGTAGACGTAATCGAGAAGGGCTATACCTTGAATGAAAAGGTGATCCGCTTCGCGAAAGTTATCATAGGAGCTTAAGCAATGGCTAAGAGAGATTATTACGAGATTTTAGGTGTAAGCAAAGGAGCAAGTCAGGAGGAGATCAAGAAGGCTTACCGTAAGCTCGCCATCAAGTTTCACCCCGACAAGAACCCCGACGACCACACGGCGGAAGAAAAGTTTAAGGAGGCGGCTGAGGCTTATGAAGTATTGAGCGACCAGCAGAAGCGCCAGCGCTATGACCAGTTCGGTCATCAGGGCATGAACGGTGGCTTCAGCGGAGGTGGCGGCATGAATATGGAGGATATCTTCTCCCAATTCGGCGACATCTTCGGCGGGGCTGGAGGCGGCTTCGAGAGTTTCTTTGGCGGCGCTGGCCGTCAGGGAGGCCGACGTACCCGCAAAGGCAGTAACCTGCGCATCAAGTTAAAGCTCAACCTCGAGGAAATTGCCAACGGCGTTGAGAAGAAGATCAAAGTAAAACGCTACGTAGCCTGTGGCACTTGCGGCGGCAACGGTGCCAAGAACGGTACCGAGATGCAGACTTGCGGCTCATGTCAGGGCTCAGGTCAGGTGCGCAAGGTAGTGAATACCATGCTGGGCCAGATGGTGAGCACAGCGACCTGCCCTACCTGTAACGGCGAAGGCCGTATCGTGACCAAGAACTGCGAAGCCTGCCACGGAAGCGGCCGCGAACTGCAGGAAGAGGTGATCACGATCAACGTGCCGGCTGGCGTGATGGATGGCATGCAGCTTTCCATGAGCGGTAAAGGTAACGTGCCGGAGCGTGGCGGTGTGCCGGGTGATTTGCTGATTCAGATTGAAGAAGAAGAACACCCAAGCCTGAAGCGTGACGGCAACAACGTAATTTTTGACCAGTACATCAGCTTCATTGATGCCGCACTGGGCGCTGACATTGAAGTGCCGACCATTGGTGGCCGCGTGAAGATCACGATCAAGCCTGGAACGCAGAGCGGCGAAATCTTCAGGCTGCGCGGCAAAGGCGTGAAAGACATCAATGGATATGGAAAAGGCGATCAGCTGATCCACATCAACGTCTGGACGCCTAAGTCGCTGAGTAGCGAGGAACGTGCCGCACTGGAGCGTCTGCGTGACTCCAACAACTTTGCACCGCACCCCGGTAAGAGCGACAAGGGTTTCTTTGAGAAAGTGAAAGACTACTTTCAGTAGGCCTCTACATGACTAGATAAACAAAAGCCTGCCTTTTCAGTAGAGAAGGCAGGCTTTTTTGTTGCTAATAAAAGCCAGCACTCGTATTTGGTATAGCCTATACCTGCGTTAGTCGATTAAGTATAGTGCTTTATTGATATTGCTTGTCACTCAGCCCCAAAAAGGCTATTTTTGAACATACCAAAAGGTTAACAGCATTGAGCATTCTTAAAATAGATGGCGTAACCAAGCGATACGCCAACACACGGCCCTTGACAACGTCAGCTTCGACATCCCGCAGGGCTGCATCTTCGGCTTACTGGGGCCAAACGGAGCAGGTAAAACATCCCTGATCCGTATCATCACCCAGATTACAGGTGCCGACTCCGGCGAGATATACTTCAAAGGGGAGAAACTGCGCCCTTCGCACATCAAGGACATGGGCTATCTGCCTGAAGAACGCGGTCTGTATAAAAAAATGAAGGTGGGGGAGCAGCTGCTATACCTTGCCCAGCTCAAAGGCCTGACCAAAGACGAAGCCATTGCCCGCATTAAGGAATGGGTGGCCCGCTTTGAGATAAAGGAATGGATGAATAAGAACATTGAAGACCTTTCCAAAGGGATGCAGCAGAAAGTACAGTTCATGGCCACCGTTATGCATCAGCCTTCCCTGATAATCCTTGACGAGCCTTTCTCTGGTTTCGACCCCATTAATGCCAACCTGATCAAAGACGAGATCCTGCGTTTGCGTGACAACGGGGCGACCATCATTTTCTCGACGCACCGCATGGAGTCGGTAGAGGAGCTTTGCGATAACATTGCCTTGATCAACCGCTCTCGCAAAGTGCTCGACGGTCCGGTGCGTGAAATTAAAGACACCTACAAGACGGACACCTACCAGGTAATCGGCAACGGACAATTGCTGATTACGTCACCTGATTTTGAAGTGCTGGAGCAGCACGACAACCACGGTGTGTTCCGGGCTTCCATCCGCCTGCTCGATGGCGCTTCGCCAAACGACCTGCTGCGTTACCTGATTCAGCGTGTAGAGGTACACTCGTTTGTGGAGCTTGTACCGAGTATCAATGACATATTTATCCGAAAAGTAAAAGAAACCTACCATGCATAAGATCTGGCTCATCATACAGCGCGAATACCTGACACGCGTGCGGAAGAAAAGCTTCATCATCATGACCTTCCTGACACCGCTGTTGCTGGCCGCCTTCATGATCATACCTGCCTGGCTCGCCACTATTTCGGACAGTGAAGACGTGGTGATGGTGCTGGACGAAAGCGGACTCTTTGCAGATAAGCTGGAAAGCCGCGAGGACCTGAAAATTATCCCGATAGCGGCCAGTTCGCTGGAACAGGCAAAAGTTGCCTATCAGGAAACAGACTATACCGCACTGCTGCACATTCCGAAGCTTGATCTGGATAAGCCTGAAGGTATCCGCCTCTATTCAAAGAAGAATACCAGTCTGCAGGTGAAGTTCAGGCTGGAGAATATGCTGGAGAAGGAAATTGAGAGTCAGCGCTTCATGGCCTCCGGTATAGACCGTGATATGCTCAATAAAATGAAGGCCAACGTGACGATGACCACCGTGAACCTTAGCGAGAGCGGCGAGCGCGACAGCAATGTGTGGGTAACGTCCGGGGCTGGCATCATCGGGGCTGTTATCATTTATTTCTTCATCTTCCTGTATGGCGTGCAGATCATGCGCGGCGTGATAGAGGAGAAGACCAACCGCATTGTGGAGGTGATGATCTCCTCAGTGAAGCCTTTTCAGCTCATGATGGGCAAGATTGTAGGTATAGCCGGTGTGGGATTGACGCAGTTTTTACTCTGGGTTGTATTGTCGGCTATCGTGGTAAGCGGTGTGCAGGCAGCCTTTGATATCAAACCAGCGCCTACTCCAATCGAGCAGATGCAGTCTGGCCGTGCAATGGCAACAGGTGAAGAGGAGTCTGCTGAGACAGAAGAATCAAGCCAACAGAATACCTTGTCCGAGGTGAGCAGCGCCATCTCGAACCTCAACTTCCCACTTCTATTAGGCAGTTTCCTGTTCTACTTCTTGGGCGGGTACTTGCTGTACGGTTCTCTCTTCGGGGCCATTGGTGCGGCTGTGGACAACGAGACGGACACACAGCAGTTCATGTTCCCGATCACAATACCGCTCATCATTTCCTTCATCATGTCTTACACGGTGGTGATACAGAATCCTGATGGGCCAGTGGCTTTCTGGATGTCGATTATCCCGTTCACATCCCCGATTGTGATGATGGTGCGTATACCTTTCGGGGTGCCCGCCAGCGAACTCCTGCTTTCGATGGGGCTCCTCATTCTGGGCTTCATCTTCACCACCTGGATCGCCTCCAGGATCTACCGCGTAGGTATACTGATGTACGGCAAGAAGATCAACTACAAAGAACTATCGAAGTGGTTGTTCTACAGGGTATAGCCACTCAGGTATAGGTATAAAATTAGCATAGCTGGTTCTTCGGAGCCAGCTATTTTTTTGTAACTTGATTGGGCGAAATACTCCATAACTATGATGAGATTTTCACTCCTGACACTCCTGTTGCTTATGTTCACCACAGGTATAGCCACTGCCTCCGAAACCGATAAAGATAAACCTGCTTACCAACTCTTCACGGCAAAGGGCAAGCAGGTGAAGTATGGCAAAATGCTGGAAGAACTGCAGAAGGCCGATGTGGTGCTGTTTGGTGAGCAGCACAACGACCCGATCGCGCATTGGCTGCAATTAGAAGTGGCCAAAGACCTGCACAAGGCTCACCAGCAGCGCTTCGCCATAGGAGCCGAGATGTTTGAAGCCGATGTGCAACTGGTACTGAACGAGTATCTGTCAGGGCAGGTAGCAGAGAAGAATTTTGAGCAGGAGTCGCGGCCTTGGAATAACTATCAAACGGATTATAAACCAGTGGTACGCTTTGCGAAAGAAATGTCCATACCTTTTGTCGCGACCAATGTGCCGCGCCGTTACGCTGCCATGGTATCAGGAGGTAGCTTGAAGGCGTTGGAGCATGTATCGGCAGATGCAAAACGCTACATTGCGCCGCTGCCTGTGCAGGTTGATATGGACCTGCCCGGGTATAAGAATATGCTGGCGATGTTTGGCAACAGCACACACGGCAATACCAAAAGCGAAAACATCGTGCAGGCGCAGGCCCTGAAAGACGCGACAATGGCCCATTTTATTCTGCAGCAGGTAAATAGCGGCAAAAAAATGCTGCATCTGAACGGCGCTTATCACTCCGATAATTTTGAGGGTATAGGCTGGTATCTGAAGCAGGGCAATCCGCAACTCAGGACCATGACCATTTCCACCGTGCTGCAGGAAGACCTGGACAAGCTGACAGAGGAGCATAAGCAGAAGGCGGATTATATTCTGGTAGTGCCATCGAGTATGACGAGAACCTACTAAGCGCGTACCTATGCTGGTAGCTACATTCTCCTGGTTAATTTACCTTATAGCAGCCTTTGTAGGACTCTGCGTCGTGAGTTATTTCAAGCTTAGGCCTGTAATGCAAAGGTATGGGCTCGGAAAATTTACAGTATGGGCTGGTGCATTATCTTTCATCCTTTTGAGTTTCCTGCTCACTTACTCTTCAAGCCTGGCTATCTGGCGCTATTACCCAAAAACAAGCTTTGATCAGGCAAAGTGGTGGGAAGAGCCGGATAAAAGGTATAAGATGACAGAGGACCTAATTGCTCGTGAGCTACTTATTGGGAAGAACAGATCGGATGTTGAAAAGTGGCTGGGTACTACAGGAAGAGAGAATCAAAGGAATGAACGGTGGAAATATTATACTGGGCGTTTGCCAGGTCCTTTCTCTTTATTACCCCATGTAATTGACATTGAGTTTAAAGAAGGCACCGTAGTTAGGGTTACGCAGTATGATGATCGCCACTGATAAAACAACAAAGCCCGGCCATTTGGCCGGGCTTTGTCTTTCTAAAGAGAAAGAAGGTATTTTTAGCTTATGCAGAGAATGAGCTGCCGCAACCGCAGGTGCTCTTAGCCTGTGGGTTGTTGAAAACGAAACCACGGGCGTTCAGACCGTCCTGGAAGTCAACTTCCATACCCAGTACATACATCGCGTGCTTCTTGTCCATGATCAGGTTCAAACCTTCGAGGTTGTAGATTTCGTCAGAGTCCTTCGCCTTGTCAAAGCCCAACAGGTAAGACATACCAGAGCAGCCACCGCCCTGCACTCCAATGCGCAGGCCGTATTCAGCAGGTACGTTTTTCTCTTGCATTATATTTTTAACTTCAGCCAGTGCTTTTTCAGTAAGCGCTATAGGTGCAGTTTTTGTCTCAGTTGCCATAGTTCGTTCAAATTTGAAATGGAGTCGCAATTTACGCAATTACTCGCAATTTTACTGCGGCTCTCCGTTGTATTAGCTAAACAGCTGTATCTGGAAAATGATTCATGCCAACCTAAATTAATTTTTTCCGATATTTAAGGTTCAAAACCTACCCAAATGGAAGAAGGAACCAATATTATACTCGACATACTCAGAATTTCTATACCTGCCATTTTGGTGGCCGCAGTAGCTTACTCTATGCTGAAAAAGTTTCTGGAGCGGGACTATAAGCTGCGCTTGCTGGAGCTACGCCATAAAAATGCGGAGGTCGTGACGCCTATCCGGCTACAGGCCTATGAGCGCATTGTGCTGTTGTTGGAGCGCATTACGCCAAGCAACCTCTTGCTGCGGGTGAGTGGGGGAGGCCACACAGCCGCCGAGTACCACCGCATCCTGCTCACCGAAATCCGAAACGAGTTTAATCACAACATGTCGCAGCAGGTATACATGACCGAGCAGGCCTGGCAGCAGGTAAGGCACGCTCGCGAAGAAGTTGTGAACCTGATCAACAAATCCTTCCAAAGCCTCGATGAAAAGGCAAAAGGCACGGAACTGGCCAAACGCATTCTGGAAAACGTGCTCAACAACGAAATCGACCCAACTGCCAAAGCTATCAGCTATCTGAAGCAGGAGATCGGCAGGTGTTTTAATATAAGATCCTGAACTTGATGGTAGCCGGAACCCGCTTCATCTCCTCGATCACTTTCTTATCATATAGCTTGTCGATGTCGGTGATCACGTAGCCGATCTGCTCATTGGTTTTAAGGTACTGACCTAAGATGTTCACCTGGTTGCCGGCCAGCACGCTGTTTATATTGGCAAGCACGCCCGGCACATTCTGGTGGATGTGAATCAGGCGGTGCGCATTCTTGAGCTCTGGCAGCTGGATGTTCGGGAAGTTCACGCTCTGGTAGCTGTTGCCAGTGTTGATATACTCCATAATGCGGCTTGGCACAAAGGTACCGATGTTCTCCTGCGCCTCCTGTGTGCTGCCACCGATGTGCGGGGTCAGGATGACATTGGGCAGTCCACGCAGTTCACTTACAAACTCCTCGTCATTAGTGGCCGGCTCATACGGGTACACATCCACCGCCGCGCCACGTACCTTCCCTGATTTTATGGCTTCCACCAGAGCAGGTAAGTCCACGATATGGCCACGACTGAGGTTCAAAAAAGATGGCCCCCGTCCTTCATGGCGGCAAACTCTTCTGCACCGAACATGCCCTGGTTGCTGGTGCGGCCGTCTACGTGCAGGCTCACAATGTCAGCTATTTGAAGCAGTTGTTTCAGCGTTTCGCATTTACGGGCATTGCCGAGCTGTAGTCTTTCAACCACATCGTAGTAGTACACCACCATGCCCAATGCCTCCGCCAGCACTGACAGTTGCGCTCCAATGCTGCCGTAACCGATTATGCCCAGTTTTTTGTCACGTACCTCTACGCTGCCGGTAGCCGACTTATCCCAAATGCCTGATGCATTTTAATGCTTTTGTCAACGGCATTACGGCAAAGCATGATGATCTCACCGATGGCCAGTTCCACTACACTACGGGTATTACTGTAAGGCGCATTAAACACGGCTACACCGGCGTCCAGGCAGGCGCTCAGGTCGATCTGGTTGGTGCCGATGCAGAATGCACCGATACACATCAGTTTGTTGGCATGCTCGAGTACGCGCTTCGTCACCTGCGTTTTAGAGCGTATACCCAGCACCGACACATTCCTGATCCGCTCGCACAGCTCATCCTCACTCAAAGCTCCCGATACAGTCTCGATCTGGTAGCCCTCACGCTTGAACAACTCGACGGCTTTGGGATGTACGTTCTCCAGCAAAAGCACCCGAATGCGGTTTTTGGGATAGGAGATCGCCATCGGAAGTTTGTGCTGGTAGAGGAACTCGTCCAGACTTGGAGCCACGTCGTCAGCTTTCGCTACTACGCTGTCGCGCACCACGTTTTCGGTGAAAGCATAGAACTTATTGGCCAGTCCGGCTTCTTTTATCTCGTAATCGGTATACCCATCGCCCAGCACGTATACATCGCCTTCCAGCGCCAGCTCTTCAAGTAGCTTTATCTTACCCCGGTCCAGGCACAGCAGGTTCTCTTCATCAAAGCCAATGATGTTGCCTTGTTCGTCAAACCTGAGGTATTGGCGTAAATGTTTTCTTCCTTGATGCCATACTCGGTCACGATCGGGGTGATGAACTCTTTGAAGCCACTTGATACGATCAGGATATGGTCGGCATAAGTCTGGAAGAACTCTTTGTTACGCTTGATGGAGTCCGACACCTTGGTCTGCAAAAGCTGAATCAGTGGCTTCAGATGCCGTCGGTTCGCTTTGAGTAAAGCCAGCCTTTTGGACAGGCCTTCGGTAAACGAGCTCCTCCCTTCCATGGCGCCATTGGTCAGATCCTTAATTTGCTGCAGGATTTCGTCTTTGTTCTCCTCACCCGCCAGACTTATTTCGCCCAGTTCATCCAGTGCCTCTACCTGTGTAAAAGTGCTGTCGAAGTCGATGATGTAGTACTTGTCTTTTGCCATAGTTTGGTCGGGTAATAGAGTTTAATTGTAAGGTATACGCATGGCGCAAGTGTCCTCGCCCACGCTATATTCGCGCTATATTAAAGTTAAAACTTCCCTCTTGAGAGGGGTGTGTTTCATTCTAAGAATACAGACTCAAAAATTATTGTCATTCCCTAAAGAAACTTGGTTGAAATAGGGGGGCCAACCCCGGGAAGTTAAGCTTATACTATTGGGGGGTAGAGGCCCTCTTTACCAGGATCTTTTCAGGATGACATAAAAAGTAAAGTGAAACTGCTCTCCTTTTGAGAGGGGCAGGGGTGTGCTCTTATTTTACATCCTTACATTGGGATGACGGCAATAATATAACACACCAAAGTAAATATAAGGCATAAAAAAATCCGGCAACAGGTATAGCGGCCGGATTTTTCTTCAATTTATTTCTGCTCTATAAGGGGTTGCCTGCTTCAGCCAGTTGCGCGTCGATGATGCGCTGGTAGAATTGCTCGTAGAGCGGCACAATCTTATCGATATCAAAATGATGAGCACGGGCCAATGCATTTGCCTTGAAGGTAGGCAGGTTGGCATCGTCGAGGATGTGCAGGGCGTTTTTCACCATGTCATCCACATCGCCTACTTCGCTTACGAAGCCGGTTACGCCGTGCACATTGAGTTCAGGTATACCGCCTGCGTTGGTTGAGATAACAGGTACTTCGCAAGCCATCGCTTCGAGTGCGGCCAAACCAAAACTCTCTTTCTCGGAAGGCATCAGGAACAAGTCAGCAATGGACAGCACTTCTTCTACTGCCTCCAGTTTACCCAAGAAACGCACGTCATTGCAGATTTTCAGGTCGCGGCAGAGTTTCTCCATTTTAGGTCGCTCTGGTCCGTCACCCACCAACAGGAGCTTCGATGGCATTTTTTCACGCACCTTGGCAAAAATCCGGATAACGTCTTCTACACGCTTCACCCCCCGGAAGTTGGAGGTATGTACCAACAGCTTTTCGTTGTTCGGACTGATGGCTGCCCGGAAGTGCTCTTTCTTCTGGCGCTTGAATTTTTTTAGATCAATGAAGTTTGGAATCACTTCAATGTCTTTCTCGATCTGAAAGAACTCATACGTTTCGGTTCGGAGACTCTCCGAGACAGCCGTCACGCCATCTGACTGGTTTATGCTGAAGGTGACTACCGGCTCAAACGAAGCATCCTTGCCTACCAGGGTGATATCCGTGCCGTGCAGGGTGGTGATAACAGGTATGTAAATGCCTTTGGTTCGCAGGATCTGTTTGGCCATGTAGGCTGCCGACGCATGGGGTATGGCATAATGCACATGCAGCACGTCAAGCTTCTCAAAACGGGCTATGTCTACCATTTTGCTGGCCAGCGCTAGTTCGTATGGCGGGTACTGAAAGAGTGGGTAGTTCGGGATGTATACCTCGTGGTAGGAAACATTCTCGTTAAAAAAATCCAGTCGGGCTGGCTGGCTATAGGTGATGAAGTGCACCTGGTGGCCTTTTAGCGCCAGTTCCTTGCCGAGCTCTGTGGCAACCACGCCACTTCCCCCAAAGGTAGGATAACAAACTATTCCGATTTTCATGGTTTTATGCTGAGGAAACAACAAGTGCAGCCCTATGCGGAGCTGCACTCGTAAAATTATCCTTTTTATTTAAGTTTTAGGTACTATCGCTTTATAGATCACATCGTGTATACGGGTGCGGATGTTGTACTTCACGAGTTTGGAGTTGCTCGCATCCGGGTATACTCTGTTGGAAAGGAATATGTAAATCAGTTGGTTGTCAGGATCTACCCAGGCCCCTGTTCCGGTAAAGCCTGTGTGGCCAAAGGTTGCGTTTGAGGCCAGATTCGACGTTGGGCCATTACCGTCAGGGTCTGGTTTGTCCCAGCCCAATCCGCGGCGACTCGTAGTTGATTGTCTTTTCGCAAACTCGCTCACCACCTCCGATTTGTAGAACTGGTGTCCGCCGTACTTACCGTTCTGCAGGTTCATTTGCATAAGCACGGCTAGGTCGTTGGCGTTGGAGAAAAGACCTGCGTGGCCACCCACACCGCCCATCATGGCAGCGCCCTGGTCATGCACCGTGCCCCAGATCAGGTTCTTACGGAAATAATTGTCATCCTCTGTCGGCACGATCACGTCGCGCTGGTGCTTCAGGAGTGGATTATAGGTCATGGTGCTCAAGCCGAGCGGACCGTAAAAGTTCTGATCCATAAACTCGTTTAGCGGCTGGTTCAGCATGCGCTCCGACATCCGCTTGAGAATGTAGAACCCAAGGTCGCTGTACTGGTAGTCATACGTCTTGGCAGCCTTTGGCTTCACCAGCAGGGGTGAACGCACTGTCCAGGCCCACAGCGAATCTTCCATCGATTTGATGGAGTAGATACCTGGCACCACTTCGTTCGGGAACACATCATTCTGAGCGCTGGCGTAGAAGGTCTGGTTCAGTTGCAGCTTGTCCAGCGTTTTCTGCCAGTGCGGTATACCTGCCCGTAAACCTGACTGGTGGGCCAGCACATCACGAATCACCAGGTTAGCCTTGTTGGTGCCTTTCAGCTCCGGCAGGTAAGTCGATACTTTCTCGTCCAGGTTAATCTTGCCTGGTCTTTGAGGAACATCACCGCCTGCAGCGTAGCCGCCACTTTGGTGATGGAAGCGATATCATATACCGTGTTATTTGTAACAGGCTTTTTCTTGTCGTAGGTATAGTGGCCGTATGATTTGTTGAAGATCACGGTGCCGTTTTTCACCACCAGCACCTGCGCACCCGGCGTTGCGGCATAGGCAATGGCTTCAGTGGCTATGTTATCGATCTGCGCCAGGGTCTTGGAGTCCATTCCTACACTCTCAGGAGTGCCGTACTTCAGGCGACCGAGGGCAGGAGTAGCTATACCTGTTCCTGCTTTCAGCGTAGCCGAAGCCGTTACAGGTAATTTGCCTTTGGCGGCGCGRGCACCAAACAGCACCTGCGGCACCAGCGACTGCGAGGTTGGGTTGTCTTCGTAACCAGCTACCAGCCACTCACTCTGGTCAAAGAACTTCAGGCTATAGGCATTGCCGAACACAGCTACCACTACTTTCTTATTAGTGCTCTTCTGCAGGTATTGCACAAAAGCACGTGTGCCCAAGCCAATTCCAAAATCCTTGAAAGGCGTATTGTTCATGCCGTGCACGCTTACTACCACCACATCATGGTCCTGCAGCTTAGGTATAAGCTTAGTGAAGGCGGAGTCCGGTGCAAATCGGTCCTTGATGTTAAACTTGGTCACCGGAGCGTAATTGCCCAGTGTCTGCTGGAACACACTGTTCGGACCTGTACCGATGGCCACCGATGCAATGTTCAGCGTATCCAGGTTACGGAAAGGAATCAGGCTGGCCTTGTTGCGGGCTACCGTTACAGCATGCTCATACAGCTGCTCCTGCACCACATTGCTCAGCGGACGATCCACATCCTGCTGCAGGTTCGTCAGCGATACCGGCTTATAGTTGTTCAGACCAGCCCAGTATTTAGCGTGCAGAATCTTGCGTACACGCTGGTCAATGTCTTCCTGCTTAATTTGCTTGGTTGTGATGGCTTCGTTGATCTTACGGATAGCGGTTGGCACATCCTCCGGGAATAAAAGCACGTCGTTACCAGCCATCAAAGCCTTCAAATCGACTTCACCGGGCTTGTAGAAGCTGCTCACGCCTTTCATGTTCAGAGCGTCGGTAAATACCAGGCCCTTGTATTTCATTTTCTCTTTCAGAATGCCCGTTACGATCGGCTTGGAGAGCGTAGCCGCCTGATTTTTAGTGGAATCGATCTTTGGCATGTGCAGGTGCGCCACCATCACGCCCATCACGCCAGCCTCAAATGACTTATGGAAAGGGTATAGCTCCACCTCCGAAAGGCGTTTCATGTCGTGGTTTACCACCGGAAGGGTCAGGTGGGAATCAGTATCTGTGTCGCCGTGTCCGGGGAAGTGCTTGGCAACAGCAATCACACCGTGGTCCTGCAGCCCTTTAATGTAAGCTACACCGCGACGGGCTACTTCTTCTTTAGTCTCACCAAAAGAACGGTTACCGATCACCGGGTTGGCTGGGTTCACGTTCACGTCCAGTACGGGTGAGAAGCTCACGTGTACGCCCATGCGCTTCATCTTGAGCGCAATCTCGCGGCCCATCAGGTATATGTACTTGTCGTCGTTGAGCGCGCCCAGCGTCATTTGCTTGGCAAAGTGCATGCTGCTATCAAGGCGCATGTTCAGGCCCCACTCAGCGTCCAGGGCGATCAAGGCGGGTACTTTTGCCTTGCTTTGGAAGCGGTTGGTCAATTGTGCCTGCCTTACCGGACCACCCTGCATGAACATAATGCCACCCACATTGTAGCGGGCTACCAGGGTGTCGATCTGGCGGAAGTGTTTTTCGTCTTTGTTGGAGTAGGCGGCCACCATAAACAGCTGGCCGATACGCTGATTCGGAGTCATGGATGTGAAGACACTGTCTACCCAGCTCTGCTCTTTGGAGGCCACAATGATGTTGTCTGACGGTGTCAGTGACATCAGCGGTCCCATTCCGAGAAAGATAAGTATAAGTAATCCTAAGCTAAAACTCTTCAACATCCTGTACTGGTATTATTATATTGGAACAAGTCGAAATTAAGCCTATTTTTGCAGAAGGCGGTTCAAAAAACGAGAAAAATTATTTCCAGTCTTTCTGCCCCTGACAGGCGGTATAGCGGATGGCCTTTGTAGATGCTAACGCCTCGAGAGCCACAAGCCATACGTCGGTCTCTTGTTAAAATCAGAATCCAGACTCTCTTCTAATTTTCGACCCATTTCGCAACTGGTCTGTAAATTAGTAATAAAATTTGTTCTGAATAAGTTCTGTTTTGACAAAATAGTATATTCAAAAATCCGACCGTTTTTATTAAAAACGCAAGATTTTGCCTGGAAGATACCCTAAATTGAATTAGAAATAGCGGATGTCCGATATTATACACTTATTGCCCGATTACCTGGCTAACCAGATAGCCGCTGGTGAAGTGGTGCAGCGGCCTTCATCGGTGGTAAAAGAACTGCTGGAGAACGCCATTGACGCCCGTGCCACAAGCGTGCAACTGATCGTGAAGGAAGCTGGCAAGCAGCTGGTGCAGGTAGTGGACAACGGTATCGGCATGTCGGAAACCGACGCCCGCATGTGCTTTGAGCGACATGCCACTTCTAAAATCAAGTCCACAGAAGACCTGTTCCGGATCCGGACGATGGGCTTCCGGGGAGAGGCCATGGCTTCGATCGGGGCGGTGGCGCAGGTAGAGCTCAAAACCAAGCCGCACGGTGCCGAAACGGGTACCCGCTTGCTGGTGGAAGGCTCCACGGTGGCCGCGCAGGAACCAGCCGCAATAGCTGCTGGTACTTCCATTGCTGTCAAAAACCTTTTCTATAACGTACCTGCCCGCCGCAATTTTCTGAAAACGAACGCGGTGGAAATGCGACACATACTCGACGAGTTTCAGCGGGTGGCCCTGGCTTACCCGGAAGTGGCCTTTACACTGCACCACAACGAGGTGGAGATATTCAGTCTGCCAGCCGGAAAGCTGAGCCAGCGCATTGTGGGCGTGTTTGGCAACAACCACAAAGAGCAAATGGCCGGCTGCGAAGAAGAAACGCCCTTTATGAGCGTGCGCGGCTACATTGGCAAGCCAGAGTTTGCTAAGAAGACCCGTGGCGAGCAATTCTTCTTCGTAAACAACCGTTTTATCAAGAGCGGCTACCTCAATCATGCCGTGATGACGGCCTATGAGGGGCTCCTGCCGAAAGACAGCCATCCGTTTTATGTGCTCTTTATTGACATTGAGCCGGAGCGGATCGACATTAACGTGCACCCGACCAAGACCGAGATCAAGTTCGAAGACGAGAAGACAGTGTACGCCATCGTGCATGCCGCTGTCAAGAAGTCGCTGGGCACGCACAACATTGCCCCTTCGCTCGATTTCCAGAGTGACGTGAACTTTGCTCCGCTGCAGCCGATCCGGATGCCGCATGGGGGAGAGGGTTTTGAGAAGGAAGGCACCTTCCCGGGCTTTAAAGTGCCGTCCTCGCCTAAAAAGGCCAACGTTAATGGCTGGGAACAGCTCTACGAGCCACTGCGAAATGGTCAGTCGGTACAGCAAGAAGAAGAGCGGATTACCTCGCCATCCGGTATGGGCTTGCTCGACGATACTTTTGCCGCGCCTATGACCACGTCCAGCAAAACTTTGCAGGTGCATCACAAGTACTTGTTGGTGCAGGTAAAGTCTGGTGTGATGATCATTGACCAACAGGCGGCGCAGGAGCGGATTCTATACGAAAAGTATATGGCTTCGCTGCAGAAGAAGATGGTGACCTCGCAGGCGCTTCTTTTTCCGCAGACAATCGAGCTGTCACCAGCTGATGCAGCACTGGTAAAGGAGCTACGGGCCGAGTTTCAGGAGTTGGGCTTCCAGTTCGAGGACTTCGGTGGCAACACTATCATCCTGAACGCCATACCTGCCGATGTGCAGGCGGCCAACGAAAAAGAGCTACTTGAGGAGCTGATTGAGCAGTACAAAAACAATCTGGCTACGCTCAAGTTGGATAAGCGGGAGAACCTGGCCCGGGCCATGGCCAAACGATTGGCTTCCAAACTGCAGCCGCGCATGTCAGACCTTGAGATGAACTCACTCGTAGACAAGCTGTTCGGCTGCGAAGTACCCAACTACACCCCTGGCGGACAGAAGACGCTGGTCATCATGGAGCTCGGTCAGCTGCATGAGCTTTTCCTGAAGGGGTGATTTGAATTGTTAAATTGTTGCTTGTTAGATAGTTGTTGTCCTTCTACAGGTTTAATACCAGGTATAGGTATAGCCACCAGGTATAGCAAGCGACTCGAGAAAAGAAGATAAGATGTTCAATATAACCCCCATGGTCAGGAATCTCCTGATCATCAACGTGGTCGTATTTATACTGCAGGCAAATGGTGTGTTCGACTACCGACAGTTTGCGCTGCACCATTTTGCCTCTGATTATTTTCAGCCGGTTCAGATTTTCACTCACATGTTCCTGCATGGCGGCTGGGCACACCTGTTCAGCAACATGTTCAGCTTGTTCATATTCGGGCCCTTGCTGGAGCGTTTCTGGGGCTCACAGCGCTTCCTAGCCTTTTACCTGATCACAGGTTTGGGAGCCAGTATGCTCTATTCCGGTGTTCGGGCATACGAATTGAATACGATTGAAACCGAGGCGGTACAATACATCGAAAACCCGACCCCAACAGGCTTTTATAACTTTATGGAGTCACACTACGCAGGTGGTTACGAGAAGCGCTTTGCTATTGAGTACCAGCGCAATCCAGACAACGAGGGATATATCTCAGAAAGTAAGAAAGCTGTACGTGCCGTCTTCAATCAAACTTTCAACATGCCCATGCTAGGAGCATCTGGTGCAGTGTTTGGAATACTGATGGCATTTGGGATGCTATTCCCAAATCTGGAGCTTTTCCTGCTCTTTCTGCCCATACCTATAAAAGCCAAATATTTTGTACTCCTGTATGGGGGCTACGAGCTATATGCGGGCTTTAACCGTATACCCGGCGACAATGTGGCCCACTTTGCGCACCTCGGTGGTATGTTATTTGCGTATATTCTTATAAAAATGTGGCAACGCAACGATTATCAGGATACGTAATAGTAAAAACAATAAGTATAAGATAGTAAGGCGCAAAAGCCTTCCCGCTCTTTTCAGCTAACAGGTATAATGAGTATTATCCAAGACATAAAAGACTCTTTCCGGCAGCCGAACAACACCTTGAAGCAGCTTATCCTCATCAACGTCATTGTTTTTGTGGTGCTGATCACGCTCCGGACTGTGTTGTTCCTGACCAGTAGCAGCTGGGCTTACAGTGGCTTGATGCGTTTTATCGCACTGCCCTCTGACCCGCTCGTTTTCATCACCCGCCCCTGGACGATCATTTCATATTTCTTCACGCACGAGGGTTTCCTGCACATCATCTTCAACATGCTCAACCTTTACTGGTTCGGGCAGTTGATCAGGGAGTATCTTGGTGAAAAAAAATTACTGAGCCTCTACATACTGGGAGGTATAGCCGGTGGTTTGCTCTACATCCTGAGTTACAACCTGATTCCATACTTTGCCGATCGTGCCGCGTATGCCGTGATGATCGGTGCCTCAGCGAGTGTACTGGCGGTGGTTGTAGCAGCTGCCACGCTGATACCGAACTATACCTTTAACCTGCTTATCATCGGTCCGGTGCGCATCAAGTACATCGCAGCCTTTCTGGTGATACTTTCTATTTCCGGAGCGATTGGCGACAATGCCGGTGGTAACATCGCCCACTTAGGCGGCGCCCTCTTTGGGTGGCTATTCATTAAGCAGTTGCAGCGCGGCCGCGACATGGGCCGTCCGTTGCATGGCACCATGGACTTTTTTACCGGTCTGTTTAAACGCCGACCGAAACTGAAAGTAACGCACCGGCAGAAAGCGACTGTGGGGAATAATGGCGCCCGTAACAACTCCGGTTACCACACTGGCTATGCCGGTAAACCCAGCCAGATGGAAATCGATCTGATTTTGGATAAGATCTCTGTGTCAGGCTACGAGAGCCTTTCGAAAGAAGAGAAGCAGAAGCTGTTTCAGGCGAGTCAGAAGGATTAGTAATAGATTATTATCTCTGAAAGCTCCTCTTATGAAGCAATTATTAGCTATCCTTATCCTCTTTTTTATAGTTGCAAGTAGTAGCTATGGGCAAAGTGTAGATTCGACTAAGTCTGTTGTGATTAGGATAGATTGCAGCCCCAAACTGTTGAACCCTAGCCGGCAACCTTTATATGTTATTACCTATGGACAGGAAAAGGTAGTAATTGATAAAGAGATAAAAAGTCAATTAGAACGAATTGGTACGGAAAAATTCTCCAGTGTGGAGATTATGAAACAAGAGGAAGCGAAAGCAGTTTATGGAGATGCGGCTAGTAAAGGCGCAATATTAATCAGCCTTGATGAAAACTTGGTCAAAAGAAAAGAATGGAATAAACTGAAAAGCGGACAGCTTGATTAATCCTTTGCTTTCAGAATTAAAATACATAAACAAAAAGCGCCGCTCCTTTGCAGAAGCGGCGCTTTTTGTATGGATAAGCAGGTATAGCGATTAAGCTTTGGCTGCGTTGATGTTATCCAGCGCATCCATTACTTCTTTCACGTGACCGCGTGACGTCTCCAGCAGTTGCTTCTCGTCTTCGTTCAGTTGCAGTTCGATGATCTTCTCGATACCGTTTTTGCCCAGGATTACCGGAACACCCAGGTATACGCCGTCGATGCCGTACTCACCTTCCAACTTCACGCAAACAGGGAATACACGACGCTGGTCGCGTACGATTGCCTCCACCATCTGAGCAGCTGCTGAACCCGGTGCGTACCAGGCAGAAGTACCCATCAGTTTCACCAGTTCGCCACCACCGTTCTTGGTGCGGTCAACAATAGCGTTCAGTGTTTCTTCGTCGATCAGCTCCGTTACAGGTATACCGCCAACCGTCGTGTAGCGTGGAAGTGGAACCATGGTGTCGCCGTGGCCACCCATCAATACTGCCTGTATGTCTTTTGGAGATACGTTCAGGGCCTCAGCCAGGAATGCACGGTAACGGGCAGTGTCCAGGATACCAGCCATACCCATTACGCGGGTGCGTGGCAGCTTGGAAGTGATGTGTGCCGCATAGGTCATCACGTCAAGTGGGTTAGAAACCACGATGATGATGGCGTCAGGAGAGTGCTTTACGATGTTCTCAGTTACCGACTGCACGATGCCGGCATTGGTAGAGATCAGGTCATCGCGCGTCATGCCCGGCTTGCGCGGCAGACCAGAAGTGATCACTACCACGTCAGAACCAGCAGTCTTGCTGTAATCGTTGGTTACGCCAACAGTGCGCGTGTCGTACAGGTTGATGGGGGCTTTCTGCCAGATATCAAGCGCTTTGCCCTCAGCAAAACCTTCTTTAATATCCACTAAAACTACTTCGTTCGCGATTTCGCGGTAAGCCAATACATCGGCGCACGTTGCACCCACGTTACCAGCTCCAACTACGGTTACTTTCATTGTAGGATATACTTTAATTATGGTTTGAGATTCGGTTTACTTCCGTAAAATTAGAAAAATCTATTATTAAAAGCGTGTTTAGTAGCAAGTATCACGCAACACATTGCACGATTTTTCATATTCAAGGCTTCAGACAAAAAGAAAGTGACTGTCTTCCTGAAACAGTGACCTGCTAGGAGGCGCCTCACTCTAAACGTCTACACCAAAATTCTGCTACTTGATACGTGCTACGATGTACGTTTCAAAGAAATCTCCAGCACCTGCTCTGTCTTCTCCGTCACTTTAAAGCGGTTGTCAAGTCGGTGGCCGGCTATCCAGACGATAGACTGGTCAGATACCAATACCAGCGTTTTTGCTTTAAGGTTGGCTGGAATCTTCTTGTCGATCAGAAAATCACTGATTTTTTTCTTGCCGTTCATACCCAGCGGCACAAACCAGTCGCCTTCCTGCCATGAGCGCAGTTTCAGCGGGAATTTAAGCAAGCCGGCATCCAGGGCAGCTACATGCGGTTTGGTGTTGAGCTTATACGCACTGGCAGGTACGTAGCGCAATGTCATTTGCACGTGTTCCTCATCCACTTCCGTCTGGCCTTCTGCAATCGTCACACTCCCAAAGCGGCTCAGGTTACGCGGGGTGATCACAAGCTGTTCGCGGTCCTTTATCAAGGTATGGCTAGGCGAGTCGAACTGTTTACCGGATAGCCTTCCAATGCCTTTACCAGCTCCAGCACCACAGTATAGCTGAAGTTGAAGGGGCGAAGCAACTCATGTAGCACTACTGGCAGACCGGTTGCGTTCTGTAGGGGGACCAGCGACAGGTATACGGCGTCTTCGGCCTCCTTTATACTTTGCTGGCGCAGGTTGTCAATGTAAGTGTGTACGATGGCTTCGGCCTGGCTCACCCGCTCGGCTGTGTGCTGCATGGTTTCCTCGAGGTTTGGGTTGATTTCCTTGAGCACCGGAATTACCTCATGCCTGATTTTGTTGCGCTGGTACTTGGTCGTCTCGTTTGAGGTGTCTTCGCGCCAGATCAGCCGTTGCTCCGTCACGAAATCGAAGATATCGTCTTTGGTAACGGTAAGCATTGGCCGGATGATATGCCCGTTTTTGGCAGGTATGCCATGCAGGCCGGCTATACCTGTGCCCTTGGTCAGGTGGAGCAATATGGTCTCTGTCAGGTCGTTGCTATGGTGGGCCGTGGCGATGTAGTCGTAACCTTCCTGCTGGCGAACCTGTTCAAACCAGGTATAGCGCAGGGTGCGGGCCGCCATCTGGATCGAGAGTTTCTCCTGCGTGGCGAAGGCGCGGGTGTCGAAATTTTCGGTAAAGAAAGGCACATCGTACTTTTTGGCCAGCTTTTTGGCGAAAAGCTGGTCAGCCTCAGCATCTTCGTCGCGAAGGCCAAAGTTGCAGTGCGCAATGGCAAAGGTATATTTGAGCTGGTGCAGTACTTCGCAAAGCACAATTGAATCGATGCCGCTGCTGACAGCCGCCAGTATTTTGCTGTCGGGCTCGCAAAGGTTGTGTGATTGTATGAAACCGGAAACTTTCTGTAGCATAAGGCAGCGGCTGGTATATTTTTTATAATTTTGAAGTTAAGAACAGGCAAAGGCCGCAGGTATATGAAACGTTGAAACGAAACGTCATACTTAGCAGGCCATTGTCTTTTGTCCATAAAGCATGAACACCACAAAATTAGTTTATTCTATTCTGTTTACGCTATTGTCGCTGACAGTTTTGGCGCAGGAGCAACAGCAGCAGAAACCACCGGTGACTGTGCGGCAGGCTACGCAGCAGGTAAAGCCGCCACAGCCGCCCAAAATTGTGCCGCAGCAACAGCCACCGCAGCCGCGCATGAATCAGCCACAGCAGGCCCCTTCACAGCCCCGCATGAACCAGCAGCCGGAGTCCGCACGTCCGGGGCAGACGCCGGCCCAGCAGGGTCCTCAACAGCAGGGCCAGCAGGATCGTGTGCAACTGGAGAGTGCTGATGACCTGATTGGTACTACGATCAATGGGAGACGCGTGAATAAGCTGATTGGGAATGTGATCTTTAAGCAAAAGGAGACGTTTCTTTATGCCGACTCCGTGTACCAATACCGTGACAGTGAGATACTGGAGGCATTCGGCAACGTGCGTATCAACCAGGCAGATACTGTTACCATGACCGGTACGAAGGCCATATACGATGGTGCAAAACGCACTGCCAGAATGAGTGGCGGTGTGACCATGCAGGATCCGCGTATGACACTGACCACGCCTACGCTTGATTATAACCTGGAAAACCGCACGGCAGTCTATACCGAGGGCGGAACCATTGTAGACCCTGAGAACCGCTTGCAGAGCCAGCGCGGTACTTACGACACCAATACCAAAGTCTTTACCTTTCAGCAGAACGTGAAAGTGTTTTCAGCTGACTACGAGATCACAGCGCAGAACATGCGCTACAACACAGAGAGTAAAGTGGTGTACTTCCAGGGACCAACCTTCATCAAAGGTCAGAATGGCGACCTGTACGCAGAGCAGGGTACTTATAATACTATTACCAAAGTATCCCGTTTCGGACGTAATGCCTATATCGTAACGCCGGAATACCGCTTGGGGGGAGATGATCTGTATTATGACGAAGCCCGCGGCTATGGAGAGGCGAAGGTGAACATGACCATGCGCTCGCTCAAAGACGACGTGACCATACGTGGGCAAGTCGGCCGCTACTGGCGAGATCAGGGGGTAGCCAAGGTATGGGGCAGTCCGGTGATGGAGTCAATCATGGATGGTGACACGCTTTACATGGCCGCCGATTCACTTATCTCCCGCGAGGCTAAGGCAGACGGACAGCCAAGTATGCTGTTTGCTTTCAATAACGTCAAGATCTTCAAATCAGACCTGCAGGGCACCTGCGACTCTCTCAGCTACAACCGTACCGACTCGCTGATGTACATGCACCGCAACCCGACCCTGTGGAGTGAGCAGAGCCAGATCGTGGGCGATACCATCCGCATCCACATGCGAAACAAGACCATCGACAAGATGTACATTTTCAGTAACTCCTTTATCACTTCTGAAGACTCACTCCGGAATTACAACCAGGTGAAGGGCCGTAACATGGTGGCGCACTTCCAGGACGGGCGTATGCGACGTGTAAATGTGAACGGCAATGGAGAGAGTATTTACTTTGCCTTGGAAGGTGATTCGGTGCTAACAGGTATGAACCGGGCTGTGTGTAGCGACATGGTTTTGAACTTTGCGGAAAATAAACTGAAATCTATTTCGTTTCTTGTAAATCCGGACGCAAAGTTCATACCGCCGCACGAACTGCAGGCTAGTGACCGAAGGCTTGAAGGATTTGCCTGGCTCGAAGAACTCAGGCCTGATAAAAAAGAGGTACTGGCTCCGCGCGAACCGGTGAAAGCGCCGGATGTGCCTACTAAAGCCGCTGCTCCTGCCAAAGGCAAAGCAGCTGGCAACAAGTCAGGCCAGACGCCAGCTAAAAAGCTGCTGCAGGAGCTGCCAAGCAGTCGCCAGCCCGCAAGTAAACACGCTATATTCACGCTTGTAAATCACAGGGATATTGTATAATTTTGCCCGTTCATGAACAGAGGAATCCTGCATACCGTCGTATTGTTGTGCCTGTTGGTTTTTACAACCAGCTGCAGCAACTTCCAAAAGCTGTTAAAAAGCAACGACGTTGATCTGAAATACAAAGCCGCACTCGAGTACTACGAGAAAGGGGACTACTACCGTGCAAACCAACTGCTTGAGCAGGTGATGCCTTTGATGACGGGTAGAGAAGAGGCTGAGAGAGCCCGTTTCTACTACGCCAACACACATTACCAGCAGCGGGAGTACATGCTGAGTGCCTTCCAGTTCCGTACCTTCTACGAAACCTACCCGCGTAGTGAGATGGCAGAGGAGGCTATGTTCCTGCAGGCTAAGTCACTTTACAACGACTCACCGGACTTCGAGCAGGATCAGACTAGCACCATCACGGCTATGGAGTCGATCCAGGAATTCCTGGTACGCTACCCAAGCAGCCAGTTCTCAGCAGAGGCCAATAAGATGTTCGATGATCTGAGCGCTAAGCTGGATCTGAAAGCTTTTGAAAGTGCCCGCTTATACTACAAGCTGCGCTATTACAAGTCTGCCGTAGTGGCATTTACGAACTTTTTGCGCGAAACCCGTCTTCGCCCTACAGTGAGCAGGCAGCTTACCTGAGAGTGGATGCACAATACCGCTTTGCGCTGGAAAGCGTGCCGGACAAGCAGCAGGAGCGTTTCATGGAAGCCATTGATTTTTACCAGGCCTTCATCGACCAGTATCCCGACAGCAGTTACCTGCGTAGTGCTGAGCAGGTATACGCCAACGCGCAATCGGAGCTCGAGAAAATAAAGAAAAACAACCCAAGCAATTCATAAAGCAAGTATATATGGCAATCGTTCCATCATCAATCGTTACCCGTAACATGGCCGACTTTGCAGAGCAGACCGGCAATGTGTACAAGTCTGTTTCGGTTATCTCTAAAAGAGCCAACCAGATCTCTGTGAAGCTGAAAGAAGAGTTGAACTCTAAGCTGGCCGAGTTTGCCACCACAGTGGACAACCTGGAGGAGGTGTTTGAGAACCGTGAGCAGATCGAAATTTCTAAATACTACGAGCGCCTGCCAAAGCCTACCAGCCTTGCTATTGAGGAATTCCTGGAAGGTAAAGTATACGTGCGCACACCAGACGAAGAGACTGACGAAATATCGCTGTAAGGCGCATGCTCCGGAATCGGAAAATAGTATTGGGGGTCTGCGGAAGTATAGCTGCGTATAAGGCAGCCATGCTAGTTCGCTTACTCGTAAAAGCAGAAGCAGAAGTGCAGGTCATCCTGACCACTTCTGCTTCTGCCTTTATAACCCCGCTCACTTTAGCTACCCTCTCCAAGCGGCCTGTGCTCACTGAATTCGTGCTCAATGAGCAGGGTGTCTGGAACAACCATGTGGAGCTGGGCCTCTGGGCCGATGCCATGGTGGTAGCACCTGCCAGTGCCAACACAGTGGCCAAGTTTGCCAACGGTTTTTGCGATAATCTCTTGTCGGCTACCTACCTGTCAGCACGCTGCCCGGTGTTTGTGGCACCGGCTATGGACCTGGATATGTACCAGCACCCTGCGGTGCAGGCCAACTTTACCAGGCTGCGCGGCTATGGCAACTTCATCATTGAGGCCGGATATGGCGAACTTGCCAGTGGACTGGTGGGGCAGGGGCGTATGGCAGAGCCAGAGGAAATTATTCGCGTATTAGAAAATCACTTCACAGGCATTGGAAAAACTGTTTAAGGGCAAAACCGTCGTCCTGACTGCCGGCCCGACATACGAACCAATTGATCCGGTGCGTTTTATTGGCAACCACTCAACAGGTAAAATGGGCTATGCGCTGGCCGAGTGCTTTGCCAGCCGCGGTGCTCAGGTGCAGCTGGTGGCAGGGCCAACAAACCTGCAGGCGCAGCATGATGCCATCAAGGTTATACCTGTCACGACTGCCGATGAAATGTATGCGGCGGTAAAGCAGCAGGCTCCTGCGGCTGATATCTGGGTATTTGCCGCTGCCGTTGCCGATTACAAACCCAAAGTAGTAGCAGACCGAAAAATAAAAAAAAGCCGGTGCCGAACTGACAATCGAACTCGTTAAGAACGTTGATATAGCAGCGGCACTCGGCAAAGAAAAGCGGCAAGATCAGTTTGCCGTGGGATTTGCCCTGGAGACGGATAATGAAGACAGCAATGCCCGCGAGAAGCTGCAGAAGAAGAACCTGAACATGATTGTGCTGAACTCCCTCAATGATCCGGGCGCTGGTTTTAAGCACGATACAAATAAAATCACTATTATTGAGAAAGATACGACCACGGCTTTTGAACTGAAGCATAAAAGCGAAGTGGCACAGGATATCGTGAACCTGATTTGGGAGAGACTCTATGCTTAAGCGACTGTTTGTTTTGCTGTGTGTGATGGGAGTAGCCTTGGGAGCCCGTGCCCAGGAGTTGCAGTGCGATGTGGTGGTCAACAGCGAACAGGTAGCTTTTGCCAACCGGCAACTGTTCACCGAAATGCAAAACCGCATTTTTGAGTTTATGAACAACCGCCGCTGGACTAATCAGTCTTACCGGGTGGATGAACGCATCAAATGCCGTATGCTCATCAACCTGACTGAAATGCCCGAGGTAGGTACTTTCCGCGCCAATGTACAGATCGTATCCGTACGGCCAGCTTATGGCACCGGCTACGAGTCCACGCTTTTCTCTTTTATCGACCGTGACTGGCTTTTCCAGTTTAACGAGGCCCAACCGCTCGACTTTGCCGAAAACAATTTTACCGGCAACCTGTCAGCCATGCTGGCATACTATGCTATATGATCATCGGGATGGATAACGACAGCTTTGCCAGACTGGGCGGCTCACCTTCCTTTGACCGGGCACGTGGCATCCTGAACCTGGCAGCTTCGCAGACTCCATTTTCCCGGGCTGGCGTCCGTTTGAAGGCAATCGCAACCGCTACTGGATGATCGACAACATACAGGATCCGGTGTTTATACCTTTCCGTGAGGGCATCTATACCATGCACCGCCAGGGGATGGACCTGATGGCACAGGACCCTGAGAAAGCCCGCAAGGCGACACTCGAAGTGCTGCGGAACATCCAGAAGATATCGCAGCAGAAGCCCGGCGCTGCTCTGATCCGTTCATTCTTTGAGGCCAAGTCAGATGAACTGGTGAATATTTTCAAATCGGCCGCTCCGGCTGATAAGCAAGCCGCCTATACCTTACTCACGCAGGTGGATCCTACCAACAACACCAAGTACGAAGTGCTGCTCCAACGCTAAGCCTTTTCCAAATTTCACAGAAAGCGCGTATCTTCACGGGGCGGAGGGCTATACCTGCGCAATCACCTATGGGCAAACGCCAGATCAGAATCTATCGAAACCAATTGGCCGATCACCTGCCTGATCTTCTGCAACAGCAGACGGTGCAAGTGGTGTTGAGAAACCGCGTGGTTGTGCAGGGGGTACTGCAGCATGTGTCAGTCCAGGAGTTGGAGTTGCTCGATGGTCGCAGGCACAAACATACCATACCTGTGCCCGAGGTGGAGGAAGTGATTTACGACATCGAAGCACCTTATTAAAATACACCCAAATTATCGAACTAAGTCCGGGTATTAAATCTTATACCTTGTGACTAGCATCTTGCATCCTTATATATGCTGATTGATCTTAAAATAAAAAACTACGCACTGATAGAGCAGTTGGAAATGAACCCATCGCCAGTGCTCAATATTATAACAGGTGAAACCGGTGCCGGTAAGTCCATTATGCTGGGCGCGATAGGTTTGCTGCTCGGTAACCGCGCCGACTCTAAACTGCTCTTCAACCAGGAGCAGAAGTGCGTGATTGAGGGGGTATTTGATATTTCGCAGTACAACCTCAAAGAGGTGTTTTTAGCTGAGGACTTAGACTTTGACGAACACTGCATCCTGCGTCGTGAGATCAGCCCAAGCGGAAAGTCACGCGCCTTTGTGAACGACACCCCGGTAACGCTGGACGTGCTGCGCAAGATAGGCGAGAACCTGATGGACATCCACTCGCAGCACGACACACTGCAGTTGGGCGACACCAGCTTCCAACTCAATATCCTCGACATTTATGCCGGCAACACTTCGCTGGATATCTATGCAGGCAACCTGTCATACCTGAAAGATTATAACGAGACGTACCGCAAGTATAAGAAGCTCGAAAGCGATTATAAGAAACTGAACGACCAGCTTGCGCAGGCGCAGAAGGAACTGGACTACAACACTTTCCTGCTCAATGAACTGGAGGAGATCAACCTGCAGGAAGATGAACAGGAGCAGCTGGAGACAGAGCTTAAGGAACTGGAGAACGCCGAAGACATCAAGCTGAAGCTGACGCAGGCGGTGCAGTACCTGACAGAGTCAGAGTTTAACATCACCTCCGCGCTGAAAGACACAGTGCAGCTGATCGGGCAATTGGCGGCTTTCTCACCGAAGTATGAAGAGTTGCGCACCCGCACCGAAAGCTGCATGATTGAGCTTAATGACGTGGCAGGTGAACTCGAAGATGCTGAGCGCCGCACCGAAGCCGATCCGGCCCGCACTACGGAGGTACAGGAGCGGCTTAACACCATCTATACCTTGCAGCGCAAGCACCAGGTACAAACTATTGCCGAACTGCTCGAGATTCAGCGTGAACTGGAAGGCAAAGTAGGCAGTGTACTTAACCTGGATAATGCCCTTTCCAGCACCGAAAAAGCCATGAAGGATGCGGAGAAGGAGATGCTGGAGAAAGCCGCTGTGCTTTCGGAGCGTCGTAAGGCTTCGTTTGGTCAGTTCGAGCAGGAACTCTATACCTTGCTGGCCGAACTTGGTATGCCAAACGCCCGCATTGTCATTCAGCACAAAGCCGCTGCACCAACTGCAACAGGTACTGACGAGATCAGTATTTTGTTCAGTGCAAACAAAGGTGCGCAGCCGCAGTCATTGGTAAAAGCTGCCTCAGGCGGTGAATTCTCCCGACTGATGCTCAGCATCAAGTACATGCTGGCCGATAAAACTGCCCTGCCAACCATCGTATTCGACGAGATCGACACAGGCATATCCGGTGAGGTAGCCGTGAAAGTGGGCAGGATGATGCAGCAGATGGCGCAGAAGCACCAGATTATTGCCATTTCGCACTTGCCGCAGATTGCAGCGCAGGGTAACTCCCATTACTTCGTGTACAAGCATGATACCGAAGACCGAACGATCAGCCGTGTGAAGAAACTGAGCGACAAAGAGCGTGTAGATGAAATAGCGCACATGATAGCAGGTGCCAACCCTAGTGCAAGTGCTTACAAGAGTGCCAAAGAGTTGCTTTCGCTGTAATATACACTCAATGTCGCTTCTTTGCTCAGGGCCGCATACTTAAAATAGGAGAGGGGGCTAACGGAGAAATGGGCTTGTGTGAATGATGGCCGATCTTAACTTGAGTTATACCTAGTTATTGCTATATTGCTGCCTGATTTCTGCTGGCTATACCTGGTTGGCAGAAATCCTGAAAATGTGAAACATTAACCTGACAAATACATGTCTTACAATCTGCTTAAAGGAAAGAAAGGAATCATTTTCGGAGCGCTTGACGAGAAGTCTATCGCCTGGAAAGTTGCGATGCGTGCCCATGAAGAGGGTGCTGAGTTTGTGCTGACAAATGCCCCGATCGCAATGCGTATGGGTGAGATCAACAAGCTGGCTGAAGCTTGCAACGCTCAGGTTATACCTGCCGACGCTACTTCTGTTGAGGATCTGGAAAACCTGTTTACAAAAGCTCAGGAAATTTTAGGCGGTAAGATCGACTTCGTGCTGCACTCAATCGGCTCAAGCCCGAACATCCGTAAAGGCAAGTCTTACGGCGACCTGAACTACGACTGGTTCCTGAAGACGCTGGACATCTCAGCCATTTCTTTCCACAAGGTGATGCACGTAGCTGAGAAGCAGAACGCCATGAATGAGTGGGGTTCTATCGTAGCGCTTTCGTATATCGCGGCGCAGCGTGTGTTCCCTGATTATACTGACATGTCACATGCAAAGGCTGTGCTTGAGTCTATTGCGCGTAACTATGGCTACCGCCTGGGCAAGCTGAATAAGGTACGTGTGAACACAGTGTCGCAGTCACCGACCAAGACGACCGCTGGTACAGGTGTAGGAGGTTTCGACGCTTTCTATGACTATGCTGACAAGATGTCTCCACTAGGCAACGCCTCTGCTGAGTCTTGCGCAGACTACTGTATCACCCTGTTCTCTGACCTGACCCGTATGGTGACCATGCAGAACCTGATGCACGACGGCGGCTTCTCTGCCATGGGCATCTCTGAAGATGTGGTGGAGATGATTAATAAGCAGTCTTAATTCCAGATTTGAAGATCTGGAGATTTAAAATAGATCTGACATGCTCTGAAATATGAAGAGCCCCTGGTACTAAGTGTGCTAGGGGCTTTTTTGATATACTTTTCTGAACGATCTGAAGTGAGGTAAGAGATAGTTTAGATCGTCAGGTGGCAGGGTTATACTCGTGGAGCTCCTAAGGCGCCCCATCGCCACACCTCGGCATTATGCATCCTCGCGATTCACTTTGGTAAAGTCAAACGCAGGTACGCATACAGACCAGTATTCAGTCTCCTCATCGTAAGGATTGGAGTAACGAATGCGGGCACCTGCTTTGATCAGGATGGACTCACCGGCTTCCACTACCACTTCCTCCCCGTCAATCTCAATCAGCTTGCGGCCGCGTAGCACGATCGTGATCTCGTCGAACTCCGGCGTCTGATGCGCCTCCCCCCAGTGCGGCGGGGCTACCATATGCGCGACGCTGAAGGCGCTGGTATGGGTAGAGGCTTTGCCGAAATGCTCTTCTATCAGCTTACCGTCGGTGGTAGGTACCCGAAAAGGCTTAGTTTGTTTGAAGTATTTTTTCTCAGACATAGGCTGGCAGGTATAGCTTAGGATTTGTCAGGGCACTCGCCTTTGGTGTAAGAAGTCACGCCGGCACGATCAGCCTCACAGGCATTGCCGTAAGTTTTGCCGTCGCAGCCGCATACGGGGTCATACTGCATGGTGCACATCTGGTCAGGGTTGATCTTGGATTGGTCAATGCAGGCTATTTCGCTGTTTTTGCAGGAGTAAAGGGTTCCCATAGCCAGGAATGCTAATGCCAGGGCTGTTTTTTTCATAAGGTTTTATTTTATTGTTGTATTATACGTGCTACTGAATAGAAAGAGAATAGAAACGCTGGTATGCAAAGATAAGGGCTTGCAAACTAAGTATGCAGCAACCCGTATGTATTGGAACGTAAATTAAACGAGATACAGGTATAAGGACCATGCTTTCTATTCTGAAGGAGCTACGCCTTATCAAATAAACAGCACCTGAAAATGATAAACAACATGAACGACGAAAAAGGAAAAATTCTGCTGGCCACACTGGCCGGTATTGGAGCCGGTGTAGTAGCCGGTGTACTACTCGCCCCAAACAATGGCCTGGACACACGCGATAGCCTGAAAAAAACGCTCACCAAAGTAAGCGATGACGTGGAGCGTACTGTCAAGAACTTTATGGATAAGCTGGAACGCAACAAGGTGACCGATGATGGGAGCAGCCTGATTATGCGCGGATCCTGGGATGATGTAAAGGGGCAGTTGAAGAAAAACTACGCTGACCTGACCGATGATGACCTGACTTATGTGGAAGGGCAGGAAGACGAATTGTTTGGACGTTTGCAGCAGAAACTGGGCAAAACCAAAAATGAGATCATGAAGGTGATCAGAGACTTGTAAGAGAATACGGAACATAATTTAAAGCTCAGCAAAGTGTTTTGCTGAGCTTTTTTTCGTTATTTAGATGCACTACAACATAAAACTGTAGTATAGTTATAACTTAATACATAGCTTCGTCGTTATTAGGGCAATAGCTAATATTAAAGAAACCAAATCCAACAATTTATAATAAACAGAACTATGAAAGATAATAGCGGAAAGATCATGCTTGCACTGTTGGCAGGCGCTAGCGCTGGTGTAATTGCAGGCTTATTGATGGCTCCAGACACAGGTGAACACACCAGAACCGGTATCAAGAAGTGGGCTAACAAACTAAGCAAAGATCTTGAGAAGAACCTGCAGACTGGCCTTGACGAAATCAAAAACATGAGCAACGAGGCCATGAGCAAAATGGGCAGCGCCAATAAAGAAGGCGGTAACACTGGTGGCAGTTCGTCTTCATCAGCTGGTTCAACCGGCTCAACCGGCTCTACTACTGGTACATCTGGCAGCACAAATGCTGGTGGCTCTACTGTAACAAACGTATAACCTGCCACACCGGGCATAGCCCATTCAAAACGTATACTTAAACTTGGCTTGTTCCTGGGGCACGTGTGCCCGCTGAGGTGGAAACAAGCTTTGTGAAGGCGAAAGGCCTGTTCCATACCGGAACAGGCCTTTGTTTTTGGATGCTACTGATTTGATCAGCGCTAACCTTAGGACTTTACTCCCGTTATTATTTTAAAGAGTATAATATTTCGCGCAATAGAATTCACAATAAAACCAAAGCAAACTATGAGAACGAAAATGGATTACAGCAGCCTGGGAGAGGCAAAAAGTACATACAGCAACAACCCAAGATCATCGTCTACCAATAGTCATGTGGGTAGAGAAACGAGCGGAAATGTAACGCACTCCTCTGTGCGGGAGCCGAAGCACCAGCCGAAAATGCAGCAACGTACAGCGTATAGCAGCGGTAGTCGCAGGTCATCGTCTTCCAGCTCGCATGATGAGAGCAGCGGGACCTTGGGGGTCGCCATGGGCTTGCTCGCCGGCGCAGCGTAGGAGTGCTGGCAGGTATACTCATGGCACCCGACAGTGGCCGCATTACCCGTCGCCGCCTGTCAGACTCCGCCGCCTGGGTAGGCCGCGGCATCAACGAGAAGTTAGGTGCTGGTAAGACCAAAATTGACTCCTGGGTCGGAAAAGAAGAAAGCCTGAAAGATGCCACGGACAAAGTGAAGGATAGAATTTCAGGCGAGGAAAAGCTATAGAAAGAAGATAAGCATAAAACAGAAATGGCCCGCTAAGGTATAGCGGGCCATTTCTGTTTTATGGAAAATTAACTTTTATTCTTCTCTTCTCTCTGGCTTCATTTGTGGGAAGAACAGCACATCCTGAATGGAGTTAGAGTTTGTCATGATCATGGTCAGGCGATCTATACCTACACCCAAGCCAGCGGTTGGTGGCATACCGTATTCCAGGGCACGCAGGAAGTCTTCGTCCAGGGCCATGGCCTCCACGTCACCGCGTTTTGCCAGTTCCAGCTGCTCCTCAAAGCGGGCACGCTGATCAACCGGGTCATTCAGCTCCGAGAAGGCATTACAGATTTCTTTGCCATTACAGATGGCCTCGAAACGCTCCACCAAACCTGGCTTGTCGCGGTGCTTCTTGGCAAGCGGGCTCATCTCCACAGGGTAATCTGTGATGAAAGTCGGCTGTATCAGGTTAGGCTCTGCCGTCTCCCCGAATATCTCATCAATGATTTTGGCTTTGCCCATGGTTGGGTCCACATGAATGCCCAATTGCTGCGCCGCCTGGCGAAGCTCCGGTTCTTCCATGTTCGAGATGTCGATCTTCGTGAAGTGCTCAATGGCTTCGTACATGGTGTAGCGCTTCCATGGACGGGCAAAGTTGATCAGGTTTTCGCCAACCTGTACTTCTGTTTTACCGTGCAGAGCAAGGGCGACTTTTTCTACCATCTCCTCTACCAAATCCATCATCCAGTTGTAGTCCTTGTAGGTAACGTACAGCTCCATCACCGTAAACTCCGGGTTGTGGAAACGGCTCATACCCTCGTTACGGAAGTCCTTGGCAAACTCAAACACACCGTCGAATCCACCTACGATGAGGCGCTTCAGGTATAGCTCATTGGCAATGCGCAGGTATAGCGTCATATCCAGTGTGTTGTGGTGCGTCTTGAACGGACGAGCCGCAGCACCGCCGTGTATAGGCTGCAGAATCGGCGTTTCTACTTCCAGGTAACCTTTTTCAGCAAGGAAGTTACGCATGGTGCTCACCAGCTGTGTACGCTTCTTAAAAGTCTCACGCACATGCGGGTTCACGATTAGGTCCACGTAACGCTGACGGTAACGCAGCTCCGGATCCGTAAAACCGTCGTGCACGATCTCGTTGCCGTTCTCGTCAATCTCACGCTTCACAATAGGCAATGGGCGAAGTGACTTCGTCAGGACTTTCAATTCCGTCACGTGTACCGAGATCTCGCCTACCTGCGTTACAAAAGCGTATCCTTTGATGCCGATGAAGTCACCGATGTCGAGCATCTTCTTGAACACGGTGTTGTACATGTCCTTGTTTTCGCCTGGTGCAATGTCATCGCGTGATACATAGATCTGGATGCGACCCGTGCTGTCCATCAGCTCAGCAAATGAGGCTTTGCCCATCACGCGGCGACTCATCAAACGACCAGCCAGGGTTACTTCCTGGTAGTTGTTCTTCTCCTTATCGAAATTCTCCTTTATCTCTTTGGCCGTGGCCGTCACTTCAAATGTTTCGGATGGATATGGGTTGATGCCCATTTTCTCCAGCTCTTCGCGCTCGTGGCGTCTGCGTAGTTCCTGTTCGCTGAGTTGCATGCGATTTTAGTACTAAATGTGACTGTTATATATAAACTGCAAAATTGCTAAATAATCGGCAGCTTTTAAAAGGTTAATTACTGATTGTTAAAGGTTAGTTACCAAAGACAGCTCAATCCTGTGTATCCTTCCGGACGCTAAAAATCCTGATAAAAAAAGCCCGGCAAGCAAAACCTGCCGGGGCTCCCATATATGTAGTAGAACAAATCGGACTTACGCAGCTGTGCGGAGTTGCTGCTCGTCGTCCTGTAAAAGCGGTTTTACTTTGTCCTGCAGTCTGGCTGCCACAAAGGAGTTTTGCAGATAGGCTGGCAGTTCCTGCACAAAGGCCTCATACTGCTGCAGACTCATGGCCTGCGCCACATAGCACTCATGTATTCCATTAAGGTAGCTCACTATATCGAGCAGCGACTCGTGGAACAGCCTGAAATCGATCTCGGCCTGCACGAAACGTTCGATTTCGCGGTGTGAGTTGGAGATGCGCAGTCTGGCCAGCAGGTCAAACAGGGTGGTATAACCCATGCGCCAGGTCAGTTGCTGCCAGTGCTGCGGACCGAATTTCTGAAGCACTTCGCCCGTGCGATTGCTGCGAATAGCCGTTGCTGCATTGCCCTGTACCTGTTGCCGTACCGCTTTAGCCTTCATGCGACGAGTCGTGCGCAGAAACTGACCGATTTGCGACTGTGCCTCAAGCTCTTTGCCGGCAATCTGCAAGCCCGGCTTGTAGTGTGCCAGTGGCAAACGGTTAATTCGGAAGTCATCGTAGTGCCCGGATGCGTAGAAGCTCATCGCCTGCGGATAGCATTCTTCACGATCAGGCGGCCTGCTTCGCGCATTACCAGGGTCTCGTTGCTGGTCTTGATCTGGCGGGTATGCAGGAATGCCTGTAAGCTCGCAAACACGGTATAGTAAGCCTGTGGGAAAGTCCAGTGCAGGGCATTTCGGATATAGCTCTCGTCACCCAGCTCTGCCGTAGTACGCAAAGCATACTCTGTATTCCAGCTGTTCAGCAAAAGTTTTTTGACTGCTTCCACATCTTCTTCGGAGAGCTCGGCAGGTACTTCCCTAAAGAAAGCCAACTGCTGCAGCCCCATACCTTCGTAGTGGTTCAGGTGGTAATTGATCGCGAAAAAATAGTTCAGAAACACCTGCGCCGGAATAGATTTATACCATTCCTTGTCGAGCTGTTTCTGCTCTTCCGGATACATAGATATGATGTTTTCTTCTTCTTTCTCTTTCATGTATTTACAACATTTCTGACCTGCTAACAGTTGCAATTTTTGTTTATAAATACAAGGTTTTTGTGAATTTATTTAATTGATTATCAATGACTTATGCGATGGTTGTGAAAAATATTTTCTTCGCTTATCATGTTGCTGTAAAAGCAGCATTTTCAGGTATAATATGGCTTAAGGTAAGCCTTTTAAATTCAGGAATTTGTGAGAGGTCGCAGCAATAACCCGGAGCTCAAAATAAGAGTACAAGAGGGGGACCAAATCTTTGTACCATGGAGCTATCTTATATCCTGAACGAATTGGGGGAAGACCGGGAATTGTATTACAATGCAGTGGCGCCACCCATCCTGCAGACAAGCAATTTTGCCAGCAAAACGGTTGATGATATGCGACGCATGCTCCTGAACGAGGCAGAGTCTTACCTCTATACCCGTGGCAATAACCCCACTGTGACCATGTTCGAGAAAAAGATGGCGGCACTGGAAGGAGCGGAGCATGCCATTGCGTTTGGGAGTGGAATAGCGGCCGTTTCAGCTGCGGTGCTCTCCCAACTCAAGGCAGGTGACCATGTGGTGTGCATCGAGAAACCCTACGGCTGGACCAACGTGCTGATGAACCGTTTTTTGCCTCGTTTTGGGGTAGAGGTGACCATGGTGGATGGCAAAGACACAGAGAACTACCGAAAGGCTATGCGTCCCAACACGAGGCTGCTGTATTTGGAAAGTCCCAACTCCTTCACCTTTGAGCTGCAGGATATAGCGGCTGTTGCAGCACTTGCCAAAGCGCATGGCTGCAGCACCATTATCGATAATAGCTTTGCCTCGTCGCTCAATCAAAATCCGCTTGCTATGGGAGTGGACCTGGTCGTACACTCCTGCACTAAGTATATCGGGGGGCACTCCGACACTATGGGGGGCGTGATCTGCGGCAGCCGTGGCATGATCAACAAGATATTTGAGCGGGAGTTTATGACGCTGGGAGCCATACTTTCACCGCACGATGCCTGGCTACTCCTGCGCGGCCTGCGGACGCTTCCTGTGCGTATGGAGCGGGTCGCCGAAACTACACGAAAAGTGGTAGCCTGGATTGAAAAGCAGGAGCAGGTCGAAAAGATCTATTATCCTTTCCACCCATCGAATCCGCAGTATGAGTTGGCCAAAAAGCAGTTGCGCAATAACACAGGCCAGTTTACAATTGCGCTTAAAACAAATGATATTGGGAAGGTTGAAAACTTCTGCAACAGCTTGAAGCATTTCCTCATGGCTGCTTCCTGGGGCGGACATGAGTCCCTGATTTACCCGGCGGCTGCTTACTATGATAAAGGCTCGAATTACAAAGGCAAACTCGATTTTAACCTGGTGCGCTTTTATATTGGACTGGAAGATGCTGACTACCTGATCAAGGATATTGAACAGGCTTTAGTCAAGGTATAGCCAAGTTATAATATACACTTGAAATAATATTGATGATTTGGTAACATTGGATTGAAAACGTCTGCTTACCTTTGCAATCGATGGATTTTCAAGCGCCTCTCTGTGCCCGTATCCCATTGCATGACAGTGCACTAAACTTTCGTGCGTCTCACACGACACCAATCAAATCTCTCTTATATCTATGTTTAAACATTTACACAAGGCGTCTGCTTTTGTGCTGGCCTGCTGTGCCTTTTTGGCCGGCGGCGATGCATTAGCGCAGACCAATCCGCAGCCACAGTCGCTGCCTTACTCGCAGGACTTCTCCAGCCTGGAGCATGCGTCCACTGCTTATCCTGACGGATGGCAGGGATGGTTATTGTCTACTAGTCCTGGCGCGAACTTCAGAACGACTCCGGCAACTGCAGACAGAGCTATGCTGGGAGGTAGCACATCCACTACTACCAACGGCGCCGTTCATAACTACAATGGCAAAATAGGCTTTCTGAACAGTGGGTCGGTTGACCTGAGCCTGGCGTTCGCCATCAGCACCCAGCAAAAACAGGCCGTGAAAGTGTCGTTTGAGATGATGACGCTGCGCAATCCGTATGATGGCGGTAGCAACACACGTATCAACGAAGTGGTGCTGCAGTACCGCGTTGGTACAAGCGGCGATTTTATCAACCTGGACGGCACTGCGTACCAGAACAGCACAGAAAAGTGGACTACGAGTGGTAACACAGCGCCACAAAAATTAGAGACTTTTACTATAACCCTACCAGAGGCGGCTGAAAACCAGGAAGTGGTGCAGCTGCGCTGGGCATCCCGCCAAATAAGCGGCGGCGGTTCCAGACCGAGCTTTGCCGTAGACAATATCGAAGTGAGCAGCCTGAGCGACAGCAAGAACCCCATCGTGCTGGCTCCGGCATCACTGGCTTTTGGCGATGTGGTGTTGAACCAGCCAAACGTTTCTTCCTATACCTTGGCCAGCGCCAACATCACCGGCAACGTACAACTATCGGCTACTGGTGGCTTTATGGTCTCCAAGCAAGCTACATCTGGTTTCGCTGCCAGCATCTCTTTCTCTGCTGAGGAGATGGCTGCCAACCCAACCGTGTTTGTACGCGTGACGCCAACTATTTTAGGAGCCTTGACTGGCACAATTGCGCATAGCGGTACAGGTATAGCCACGGCTGTAACTGAGCTGTCAGCCAATGCGGTTAGCCCGTATGTACAGAACTTCAACAACTGCGGTACCGCACTGCCAGGTGGCTGGAAGGCCTACAGCGTAACCGGCGACCAGGTATGGGGCTGCACGACTTTCGGTAGAGAAACTGAAACCAGCGGACGCAACAACGGTGTGCAGATTAACGGCTTTGCCGGCAGTGCCCGCGACAACGAGGACTGGCTGATTTCGCCTGCACTGGATTTGTCTGCCTTTAACATTGCCGCCCTTTCCTTCTGGACCAGAACCGCCTTCCAGGGCCCTGGTCTGAAACTGATGGTGTCGACAAACTACGATGGCACCAGCGCACCAGCACTGCCACCTGGACCGAGCTGAATGGCGACTTCCCGGCTGCCGCTTCTGACGTTTGGAAACAATCCATCGAGAACCTGACGGCCTACAAAGGCACTGCGGTGCATGTAGCCTTCGTCTATACCTCCGGTGTGGACCTGAATGCCGCTCGTTGGACGCTGGACGACTTTGCCGTTGAGAACGTAGACCAACTGCTGGTAGCCAACGAGTTCAGCGTTGATTTCGGTCTGGTGGAAGTACCGAACGCATCAGCTCCCTATACCTTCAATTTCTCAGCACTGGGCTACCCGGCAGGCATGACCCTGTCTGTAGGAACCGATTTCGAGCTTTCCAAGAACGGCCAGACCTACGCTTCCTCTCTCTTTTACACTGCTGCTGAGACAGGCGCCACGAATCAAGTGTACGTACGCTACAAGCCAGGCAGCACCAAGCTGCGCTCCACTGGCCAGCTGACTTACTCGAGCGGCGACTTCACCGTAGTGAAAGGAGTCCTGACTGGCACCTCCCTGCCAAAGAGCAGCACGCTGGATATCGTGTCCTGGAACCTGGAGTGGTTTGGCGCTGACAAAGACGACAGAGGCCAAGAACTTGGTCCGGATAACGAGGAACTACAGTTCGCCAATGCTAAAAAAGCCCTTCAAACACTGGACGCTGACATCATTGCCTTCCAGGAAATTGCGAACGATGCTGCCATGGTTAGCCTGATGGCAGAACTCCCTGCTTATGATTTTGTTCGCTCTGATGTGCATTCCTACTCCTGGGACCCAAGCCGCAATCTGGTGCCACAGAAGCTTTATGTCGCTTACAAGAAAGATGTAGTAAAAGTGAAGAGCCAGAAAGTGCTGCTCCACAAACTGTATCAGGACGTGCTGGCCGGTACAGCTACGTTACCTGACTACCCTGCAGCGCAGACCAGCTTCTGGGCCAGTGGCCGCTTGCCATTGCTGGTAGAATTGGAAGCCACCGTAAACGGCGTGACACAGCAAATCTATGTGGTGAACCTCCATACCCGTGCCAACTCCGGCAACAACGTGACGCCTTACAACCAGCGCAAGTACGACGTGCAGGTATTGAAGGACAGCCTGGCAGCACAGTACCCGAACGTGAACCTGGTGATGCTGGGCGACATGAACGAGGATGTAGACATCTCGGTGGTGAACAACCTGCCTTCTTCCCTGAACTCGTTTGTGCTCGACAGCAACTATAAAGCCCTGACCTACGACCTGAGCGTAGCCGGTGGTTACACCTATGCCTCGGGCTCTTTCCAGAGCTTCCTGGACCACATCATCGTATCGAAGTCTTTGGTGGATGAATACATTGAGGAGTCGATTGCGATTGAGAACCAGCTGCTGAGCCTGATTCCGAACTACAGAAATACTACGTCGGACCACGTGCCGGTTTCAGCCCGCTTCAGCTTCGGGCTACGCCAGCGGTTGCTTTCTCAGCACCAACCCTGACTGCCACAGAGGGCGATGCACCTGTCACTGTGACCATGAACATCTCGGCCGCGCAGCCAAAGGCTCATACCGTATACCTGACGGTGAAAGACGGCGCAACCGCCACTGCCGTTGATTACACGACCGCCCCGGTGGCCGCCAGCAACGTAATCGCCGTGGAGGTGCCTGCCTACGCTTCAACTGCTTCGTTCGAGGTAAGTATAGCAGACGACAAGCTGACAGAGCCAACCGAGCAGGTGTCGTTCTACATCAACAATGTGACAACGGACCTGGGTATGGCAGCCGCCGCCCGCAGCTTCACGCTCGCCATCCGCGACAACGACTTCCCGGTAGGTATAGCCAATGGCCAGGAGCTGGCCTTCCGTCTGTATCCGAACCCGACACAGGGCGCTGTGGTGAACATCTCGTTGCCGGCCGAAGTATCGGTGCTGGAAGAGATGACGCTGGAGCTGCGCTCTGCCAACGGCACCAAAATGTACGAACTGGGCGGTAACCTGAGCAGCGTGCAGCAGCAGCTGAACGAGAAGGTAGCCGGCCTGCGCAATGGTATGTACTATGTGCAGGTGTTGGTACAAGGCAAGGTATACCAGGCCAAACTGGTGAGAAACTAAGCGAATTTACTTTACTAGGAAGCGGCCTACCGTCATGCGGCAGGCCGCTTTTTTGTGTGCAGATATAGCAGTTCTACAGGTGAAGTCGTTCATACAGGTATAACCCAGCCGTGAAGCAATCGGTATGAAGTAGACGAACCAAAAGAAATGACTATGACAGACAAACCGCAAATTATAAACAATGTGCATGCTGCTACCCTTATTGGCTCTGGCCTGAGTAGCTATTTTATGAACGAGAAACGTCCAAAGACAGCACTTATACCTGCAATAGCCGGAAGCGGACTGCTGCTGCTGAGCAAAAACCTGGAGAAAGGTGACCAAAAAATGGCGCACGTAGCAGTGGGGATTACCGGTCTCTTGCTGGTCCAAACGCTGCGTTCGTTCCTGCAAGCTGCCGTGCCGGATGTGGAGACAGAAACGAAATTTGACCCTGCCACCTTAAATCGACGCAAACTGATCTTTGGGCTCATGAGTACCACAGGTATAGCCGCAATGGCCACCTACATTGGGGGCTTCATCGAGAAGCGCAAGAATAGCTAAGGTATACCTTGTATGAAAAGAAAGAGCCCGCAGATGCTATATCTGTGGGCTCTTTTTGTATGATGCTATGCCTGTTAAAAACCAACGGCTGTGTCGTCACCACGAGGTCGGCACCACCTTCCAACTTGCCGTTTGGCAGCACTAGTATACCTTCCACGGCGCCGTACTTGCCTCTTTGCTTCAGCTTATAGCCCTTGCTCTCAAGCACAGCCCTTACCTCAGGAGAGATGGCATCCGGTTCATGTTGTATCTCGTCAGGCAGCCACTGATGATGGAAGCGGGGAGCAGCCACGGCTTCCTGCATGGTCATACCGTGCTCCACTACGTTCAGGATCGTTTGGAAAACAGAGGTGATGATGGTTGAGCCACCCGGAGTGCCTACGACCATGAAGAGTTTGCCGTCTTTTTCCAGTATGGTCGGTGTCATGGCGCTAAGCATACGTTTGCCGGGTTGCACAGAGTTTGCTTCACCTCCGATCAGGCCAAACATATTCGGGACACCAGGTTTTGCGCTGAAGTCGTCCATTTCGTTGTTGAGCAGGAAACCAGCACCTTCTACCACCACCATGGATCCATAGCCACCGTTGATGGTTGTAGTTATGGAAGCGGCGTTGCCAAACTGATCGACAATGCTGAAATGGGTAGTTTGATCTGATTCATAAACCGGTAAGTCGCCAGCTTTCACCTCTGACGAAGGTGTGGCACGCTCCATACTCACGTTCTGCATGCGCTCCTGCAGGTAGCTACGATCTAACAGGCCGCTGCTGGGCACTTTATAAAAATCCGGATCGCCAAGATAGGTGGCACGGTCTGCGTATACCCGACGCTTGGCTTCGGTCATCACCTGTATGGTCAGAGGCTGCTGCCAGCCGTAATCTTTCAGGTCGTAAGGCTCTACCATGGTCAACAGCTGCATAAGGGCTATACCTCCGCTCGAAGGGGGCGACATGGAAGTGACTTTCAGGTTCTTGTACTGCCCTGTAATAGGCGTACGCCATACGGCATTATAGTCACGCAGGTCTTGGTGTGAAACCAGTCCGCCGCCGCGCTGCATTTCTTTTACGATCAGGTCAGCCGTTTCACCAGCGTAGAAGCCCTCACGACCTTTGTCACGGATGCGCTCCAGGGTGCGGGCCAGGTCGAGGTGAAAGAGGGTGTCACCGGCCTGCCAGGCCTGTGCACGGGTGAGGTAGGGAGTGTGCTTGTTATACCTGATCATCCGCTCCCGGGCATTGTTCAGCATGCGTGCCTCACGTTCAGTGAGCACCACGCCGCGACGAGCCAGGTCAATCGAAGGCTGCACCAGTTCGGCAAATGACATCGAACCAAGCTTTTCGTGCAGCTTGATCATGCCATCTACAGAGCCAGGTACACCTGCTGCCAGGTGGCCCATCAAGCTCAGGTCAGGTATCACATTGCCCAGTGAGTCCAGGTACATATCGCGGTGAGCAGCTGCGGGAGCTTTCTCCCTGAAGTCGAGTGCTCCGGTTTCGCCAGTATGATGGCGGTATACCAGAAAGCCACCTCCACCGATGTTGCCGGCAACCGGATAGCAAACGGCCAGGGCAAACTGTGTGGCGATGGCTGCGTCATAGGCATTGCCGCCTTTGCGCAGTATCTCTAAACCGATGTTAGAGGCGTCCGGGTGAGCGGAAACCACCATGGCTTTGTCAGCAACTACGCCTTGCTTAGCGGCCTCAGACTGAGTTTGAGGACGGGGGGCGCAAGCCGAAAAGGAGAGAAGGACTGCTGTAAAACATGTAAGGGTATAACGCTTCGTTCGGAAGCCTTGAAGCAGGTTGAGGTGTTTCATGAATATTGTTCTAGTTGAGGCGAAGATGCAAAATAAAAAAAAGCCGGCTATCTGCATAGCCGGCTTTCTCCTTATTACCAATTGAAGGCAATTACTTCAAGTCATTTTTAATGATCGCTACGGATTCTTCTACATACACGTCCTTCTGCAGCGACTTCAGGAAGTCTTTGTTACGGGCCATCTTGGCAGTGTCACCTGAGATAGCCTGCAGATCTGTTTTCAAACGTGACACGTTCAGCACCGGAACATTTTTCTGAGCTTCTTCTAACTGTTTGTTTGCAGCTTCGCTCTTTTTCTCTTCTTCCATGTACTTCTTCATGCTCAGTGACCGGGTTGTGATATCAGACTGTTTTTTCAGTCTTTCGCCGCTCTGCTGAATTACTTTGAAGCTCTCGTTTCCTGCAACACGGCTCTTGCTGTTCGACTGTATGGCCGGTATGTTTAGCTTAGTGCGGGTCCATGGCTTATAACGTGCCGGAGAAATTTCGTCAAACGGAAGCGCATAATCCTGCTCTTTCTCACCAAACTCAAGGTAGCTGTAAGCGTCTGGCAGAATAACGTCAGGCGTTACACCACGCAGCTGCGTAGTACCACCGTTGATGCGGTAGAACTTCTGGATCGTCAGCTTCAGCGCACCGAAAGGCTTGTACGGGTCAAACTGTGATGGCAGGGCTTCGTCAATTTCCACGAACTGCTGTACAGTACCTTTACCAAAAGTAGGTGTACCTACGATAACAGCACGCTTGTAGTCCTGCATGGCTGCTGCCAGAATTTCAGAAGCCGAAGCACTGTTAGAGTTCACCATGATCACCAGCGGACCAGTATACTGTACTTCCGGGTCACGGTCATCCAGTACGACAGTCTTGCCAGAAGAGGTACGAACCTGTACGATCGGGCCCTGCTCAATGAACAAACCTGCCATCTCAACGGCATCTGCCAGGGAGCCACCACCGTTGTTACGCAGGTCCAGTACGAGGCCTTGCATACCTGCTGCTTTCAATTTCTCGATTTCAGCCTTCACGTCGGCACCACTGTTACGGCCACCATTACGCTCAAAGTCAGCATAGAAGCCAGGAAGCTTGATATAGCCAATCTTCTGCTTGTCATCGATCATAGCACTCTGCGCATAAGTCTCTTCAAACACGATCACGTCACGCACAATTGGGATAATACGTGTGCTACCATCCGGCTTGCGTACGGTCAGGCGTACTTCAGTTCCTTTCTTACCACGGATCAACTGGATCGCGTCGTCCAGGCGCATACCTTCTACCAATACCGGATCACCGCTGCCTTGCGCTACTTTCTGGATCGCGTCGCCCGGCTTCAGGTCGCCTTGCATGTAAGAAGGGCTTCCCGGTACGATTTCAAGTACTTTTATCTGACCGTCTTTTTCTTGCAAAGAGGCGCCTATACCTTCCAGTCGGCCGGTAAACTCAATATCAAAATCTTTTTTAGCTTTCGGAGGGAAGTAGCCTGTATGCGGATCGTATACGTTGGCCACCGCATTGATATAAGTGGAGCGGCGATCGTCGCGCGTAACCTGCGCCAATCGTTTGTAAAGCTCGTTGTAAGCTGTCATCACTTTGTCTCGGGCTTCAGCTTCCAATTGCTCCGGCGTTTTGCGGGTTTCTTTGCTGTCAGTGCTAGCCGTGGCTTTTTCCTGTTGCTTCTGCATTTCAGCCAGGCGCACTAGTGTCTGGTACTTCAGCTGCTTTCTCCAGGCTTCTTTCAGCTCGTTTTTGTCTTTGGCATATTTTAGCTTTTTACCATCCAGTTCAATGCTCTCCTCCTTTGAAAAGTCAAATGGCTTGGCCAGAATCTCTTTGTAGAAGGCCTCAGACTCTTTGGTGCGCTTCTCGATCAGGTCAGCCGAAATATCAAAGAACTCAAAAGAGCCGGCACGCAACTGGTCATCCAACTGGGTTTCGTACTGGCGCAGCATAGCCACATCTGACTCGAGCAGGAACTTCTTGTTGAAGTCCAGACGATCCAGGTATAGCTTAAAGGCTTTTTTAGAAAAATTATCGTCTACCTTCTCCGGCTTATAGTGCATGGTGCTCAAACCCTGCATCAGGGCTTTGATCAGAATTTCGTTTTTACCGGCAGGTGTACTGTTTTTGCTGTACAGGATAAAAGAACCCGTGAGTAAGATCACGGCCAGTACAGAAAGAAATATTTTTAATCTGGTTGTCAAGGATAGCATCTAATTTAGTTTGTTGGACCACATATTCTCTACGCAAAAGTAGTGCCGTAGATGAGGCCACGAGCAATTCTTTAAGGCGAGTCCTAATGTAGTATAAATATAGCTTTATCGCAAAGCAGCGCTTCAGCTTATGATAAAACAAGGAGACCACCTTCTTGTTTTACGGAAAGCCTCACTTCTTTATATAACTGTTATCTCTTTTTTTTCGTTTCCGGAGCATGCCCAGGCCCGGAAAATTGTATCTGGAACGTAAGGGTTGCAGTCGCATTCATACGGCCTTGATAACCAGGGGAGCACGTGCGGATGCAGGTATAGCCAAGATTAAATGACTATGAAGACAATTCTTTTTTTCGGAGACAGCCTGACAGCGGGATACGGGTTGCCCACGGCACAGGCCTACCCGTCTCTGATACAGGAAAAGCTGAAAGAAGAAGGGTATGATGACTATACAGTGATCAATGCGGGCATCAGCGGCGACACCACTTCCAGTGGCCTGTACCGGCTCGATCGCTGGCTGGCTGCTCCAATCGATATTTTTGTGCTGGCTCTTGGTGCTAATGACGGACTGCGGGGTATACCTGCCCGGGAAACCTCTCAAAATTTGCAGCAGATCATTGACAAGGTAAAGCACAAACATCCGGATGCGCAGATTATTTTGTCAGGTATGGAGTTTCCTGACATTGTGCCAGGGCGCTACGCAGCTGAGTTCAGAAAGCTTTTCAGAGAATTGGCTATCAGGAATAATGTGACCTTTGTCCCTTTCTTACTGGAAGGCGTGGCCGGTATGCGGCATCTTAATCTGCCGGATGGCGTGCATCCCAATGCAGAGGGCCAAAAAATACTGGCCCGCCATACCTGGACAGTACTGGAGGGTATCATTAAGCAAAATATTTAAACAAAACAGGCGATGCATGCTGCGCCGCCTGTCTCTCTGTTAACTTAGTTTTTATAATCCTGCCTGAAACGCATGGCATTTTCCATTTGTGCCCGGATCTCTTTTGTGGTATTGCGGGCCCACAGGTTGAAGGTTGTATTGTCCGTTTCCTCAATGTCTTTCACATTATCTTCAAATTCACTGAGGGCATCTTTATGCGCGTCCACTACGGTATCCCAGTAGGACTGGTCAAACTCATCGGTGTTTTTGTCACGCAGCTCCTGCACACGTCCTGCATGGTCTTCTTCCATTTGCTGAGGCGGTGTTGTGCTGTACTGCCTGGACATATCCTGTAACTCTTCCAGTTTCTTAGAATAGAGGTCTACCATTTGCTGCCCATACTCACGCACCTGCGTAGTCACACCTCTTTCAGCTGCCAGTTTGCCCAGCTCCACCTGTTGTGTGCTGATGCTGTGTGCCTTGCTCATAAACTCCCTCTTGTCTTCGTTCAGGGTGGTGTCGGCTGCGGCAGTTGTATTCAGTTCCGTGTCTACGTTTGCGGTGGTGTCTGTTTCCTGTGTGTCAGAGCTACAGGATGCAAAGGCGAGCGCGCCCAATGTGAGGGTGGCTGCCATCCATAGGTTTTTCATAGTCTTATTTTTGCTTTTTGTTATTTCTACATGTTTTTAAGGGCATACGGAAAAACAGTGCGTGTATGTTCAGATTATTCCGCAGCAAGGCATTTGCAGGCGAAAGTGCATAGCAGGAAAAGGTATAGAAAAACAAAGGCTCGACTTCGCCACAAGGGAAAAGCCAAGCCTTTGTTTTATGTAATGTTTTATGTAAGGTATAAAACCTTAGTAATAAATATGCTCTCCGCGGTTCTTCTGGAAGTGATCCTCGAAGTAGCGTGCGTCTTCTGGCGAACGTGGGTTAAAGCCCAACACGATATTACCTTCCTTCACGCCTTCTTCATATACCTTGGCGCGTTCTTCAGGTATACCGGCGCCTACCAGCGCACCCAGCAGGCCACCTGTCAGACCGCCCGCTCCGGCACCGGCCAGACCAGCCGCCAACGGACCAGCCACAACCAGACCCAGGCCAGGTATAGCCACTGAAGTACCAATGGCTGCCACAGCACCTACAATAGCACCAAGTGTACCACCGATTGCTGATCCGGCTCCGGCGCCCTCCAGTGATTTATTTCCCAGTTCGGTGTCTCCATCACGGTCCACGTCATCACTGAAGTGACGCTTACGACCCTCGTCCGACATCACCACATTGATATCATCCTTGTCATAACCGCGTGCGCGTAGTTCTTCATAAGCGCGTTCTGCGCTGTCACGGTCCCGGAACATAGCTGTCATCATGTTCGCGTTGTCTTGTCTGTTCATAGCTTATTTTATTTAGTTTATATTAGTATGATAATGAATGCCTGCTCTTTTTGCAGACTAGTTTATAGTAACGGCTGCTCAACTCTATGGTTACGGAATAGGGCCATGCTTCACATAGATAAGTATAATTGAGATAATTTTAAGTGCTTACAAATAAGAAAGCCTTCCGTGTTGGAAGGCTTTCTTATTTGTATATTATAGTGTTAATTATTCTTCTGATACACGGTCAGCAGTTACAAGTACACGGTCAACTACGTGAATCACACCGTTGTTTGCTTCAATGTTAGACTCTACGATGTTGGCTCCGCCAATGGTAAAGGCATTCGGGTTGGCACCGGCTGTACCTATCTCGATGTAGTCGTCCTGGCCTACCTGAATACGTTGGTTTGTTTCCAGTTGAGCGGTAGTTACCTTACCCGCAATAATGTGGGCCTGCAAAATCTGGATCAATTCATTTCTGTTCTCAGGTTTTTTCAGGTACTCTAACTGACCAGCAGGGAGTTGCTCAAATGCTTCGTTGTTCGGAGCGAAGATGGTGAACTCACCTTCCTGCTCAAAAGCTCTTGAAATATTGGCAGACTGTACCAGTTCCATAAATGTAGAAATGTCGCTTCTGGTTCTGGCTGCATCAAGTATAGCCATCGAGCTGGTTTCGGCATTGGCATCCATAGTAGCGGAGGCCTCCATGTTTGTAGTACCGGTAGTGGCATCAGTAGTTACTTCTGTATCCATGGTGGCATCATTACCGGCCATGGTTGTAGTTTCGCTCATGGTTGTTGTCTCGTCCATGGCGGTTGTGTCCATTGTATCATTACTGCTGGCGCAGCTAAATAAAAAGCCTGTCGCAAAAACAGCAGCAAAAGGTTTTAGCATTCGCATTTTCATAGTTATTTTTTTATAGTTCACGATTTAACAAATTGTACCCCTTTGGTCGGGCTGTACATTGTTTATTTAACTGTATCTTTTTAAAAAAGTTATAAAAAAGAAGGACTATCTGCGTGTGAGTTGCAGATAGTCCTTCTTGGTATTGTAATAAAACAATACTAATGTGTCTTAATTATAAACTTTTACGACGAAGATATAGTCCTGAAGTTTCTTGAGTTGCTGTGTGCGGGAAGTGCCATTCAGGTTATTTTGCTGTGGTAGACTAACTGCCAGGCCGGCTTCACGCTCTTTCATTTCGTTCACCATCTGAAGCAGGTAGGATGATTTGACAGCGAAAGCGGCACCTTCCTGACCTGCCTGCTTGCCATTGATCACTCCAATGATGTTGCCTTTGTCATCGAGCAGCGGTCCGCCACTGTTACCTGGGTTGAGCGGTATAGAGATCTGATAGGAAGTGGTATCGCCCTCGAAGCCGGAGGCTGAGCTCAGCGAACCCTCGCCAAACACAATGTCTTCACGCGGGAAGCCAAGCGTATAGACGCGCTCACCCAAATCAGAAGAAGCTGTTTTGAAGGTATAAGGTAGCTTGCTGAAACCAGCAAAGGCCGGATCCTCTACTTTCAGAATCGACAGGTCATAATCTGAGTTGCGGTGCACTTCGGTTACCTTAAACTTAAGGCCAGCCTTGTTCTCGATCAGGATAGAGTCAGCACCCTGGATAACGTGTGAGCTGGTAACGATATATCCATCCGGGCTGATAGCGAAACCAGTGCCACTGAAGCGGGCTGTACGTGGGGCTGGAGTTGTCGCGTCCGCGCTGGCAATACCATTGATGATGGCACGCTGTTCTTTTTTGATCTTCTCTACTTCACGACGAAGTTCAATGTAGCGGGCGGTCTGCTGCTGTACAGGTTCTTTTATTTGCTGTACACTCCAAAGCGTACCAAATACTGACAACAGAGAAACGCTGGCGGCAACCGCCATGGTCTGGGCATGCTTCTTAAAGAAAACTTTCCAGGCAGTGAGTTCACTGGTAATGCCCTGCTCAGCAGCTTCCATATCTGTGTGAATGGTGCTAAGCTTATGGCGCAATTGCTGGCGCTGGCCGTACTGCTGCATTGCCTGCAATACTTGTCGGTGCTCCTGTACCTGGTCGGCAAGCCGCAGGTCGGAGAGCAACAGCGCCTCAAAGGCAGCTTTCTCCTCAGCAGGCATGGTGCCGGCCAGGTAGCGCTCTATTTGCTCGTATATGCGGTAGTCAAACATGGTTTTATAAAAATACCTTCTTATAAGGTGCTAAAATTCATTCTGGTCTATCCTATGCCTCTGGTTTATAGGAGGTAAAAAACAGTTTTTTAAGGCGTTGCAAGCACTTGTACTTCTGGTTTTTGGCTGTATCGGTGTTCGTGTAGCCAAACTTCTCTACAATATCCTGCATGCCCTGTGACCGGATGTAAAAGTCCTCCAGTAAAGTGCGGCAAGGCTCACCGAGCTGCTCCAACGCCTCGGCCATCATACTGAACTGTCGCTCATTCTCTTCGTGCTGCGGCACATCCTCTTCCAGGCTCAGGTAATTCTCAGAGTCCTCAATCCGGTTGGCGTAGCGGCCCTTTTCGGCCAGGCGCTTCAGCCACAGCCTGCGGCACACGGAGTAGAGGTAGGTCTTGATCTGGCAGCTAAGCTCCAGGCTGTTTCCCTTTATCTTCTCGTAGAAGACAATTACGCCTTCCTGGTAAATGTCTTTTGCCTCATCATCAGTTCCACTGTTACTAATGATGAAGTGCGATATCATCGGGAAGTGCAGCTTATAAAGATGTGCGAGTGCGCGGTCATCGTCATTCCGAATCCCCTCCATGATCGCCTCATCCGTCTCGTACAAACTCTTCCTCATGCCGTTCTATTTTTAATACGCCAGGCCGCTTTTTGTAACCCAACAAAAAAATATTTTAAAAAAATAAAAAATACCGGGTTACCTATCCGGGTTTCCGGTATGAAGTTCAAATTCGAAACCAAAACACTTAATCACAAACACAAAATGAAAAATTTGTTCAAATTCGCTTTCGTAGCGTTCGCCCTGGTAGCTTTCACAGCATGCAACACTGAAGAAACTGCAACTGAAACTGAAGCTGTAGAAACTGAGGTTGTTGAGACTGAAGAAGTTGTTACTGAAGAAGTTGAAGCTGACACTACTGTTGAAGTTGAAGCTGACACTACTGTAACTGTACAGTAATTAATAGCAGAACTACAGAGTATACCTTATAGTTCTAAACACATAAGAAGGCCCTGCAGCAATGCAGGGCCTTCTTATTTTTATGGCTGTTCAGACTCAACACAGTTCGGGGTATGGCAACATACCATTTATAAGCCGACCACTTCGAGCAAAAGCACCCGGTCTAGCTTAGAAACGCTTCACCGTTTTGCGGCGCTCCATTTCTTTGCTGATCAGGCCGAACTCACGGCTGCTCTGGCCGGCAATGGCTGTGTTCTCGTTGGCGCGACGCAGCAGGTAAGGCATCACCGACTCTACCGGACCGTAAGGCACGTACTTGGCTACGTTGTAGCCCGCATTGGCCAGGTTGTACGACAGGTTATCGCTCATACCGAAAAGCTGGGCAAAGAACACACGCTCATCATTCGGGGCTATACCTTTATCATCCATCAGCTCCATGAGCAGGTAGCAGCTGTCTTCGTTGTGCGTACCAGCGCAAAGCGAAATGCGGTCGATGTGGTCAATGCAGAAGCGAAGACCGTCGTTGTATAATTTGTCAGAAGCCTCTTTAGTCGGGTTGATTGGGCTCGGGTATCCTTGCTCTTCGGCACGCTTACGCTCTTTTTCCATGTAGGCACCACGCACAGGCTTTGCACCCAGTATATAGTCTTTGGCTACGGCGTTTTCGTAATCGCGTACCAGTACGTCGAGGCGATCGTGACGGTAAAGTTGGTAGGTATTGTAAACGATAGCCTTCTTCTTGTTGTAGAGTTCCATCATTTCATAGGCCAGGTTGTCGATCGTTTCCTGGAACCAGCTTTCCTCAGCGTCCACAAACACACGCACATCCGCTTCGTAGCAACGCTTGCAGATATCATTTACACGCTGGCGGCCACGCTCAAAAGCCGCTTGCTCATCAGCCGTCATCTTTTCGCCTGCCTGCACTTTCTCTAATAGGTCGGTACGCATCAGGCCGGTTACTTTAAAAACCGAGAATGGGATGTGCTTATTGCCCCGTGCCCGCTCTACCGTGCGCAGGATCTCATCGCGTGTTTCATCAAAACTTCTGTCTACGCCTTCACCCTCTACCGAATAGTCCAGGATGGTACCGATATTATATTTGGCCAGCTCACGGATGGCGCGCTCCGATTCCTCTATCGTTTCGCCACCGCAGAAGTGATTGAAAATAGTCGGTTTGATGATAAACTTAACCGGCAAATGTAGCTTAATAGCCGTGTTCAGCAGATTGCCACCCAGTTTAACAAATTTGTTGCTGTTCATGGACTTGAACAGCAGGTACATTTTATAAAGTTCAGCGTCAGACTTGGATGAAAAAGCGACAGCTGTATCGTCGAAAGAAACGTTGGTAACCGGGTTCATGTAATAGCATGTTAATCGGCGCAAAGATAGTGTATGCGTTATAGTTATACACTATGGACACCTGGTACTTAAGGGATATTTTTGTACTGTTTTTCAGTGCAAGTACACCCTTAAACTAGATCCGCTGCATAACTGTTGTAATTGTCGTACCTTTGTATGGACAATTGACACGCATGAACTTCAAGAATAAAGACACATATTTCTCAGATTTGCTGGCCGGGCGGGGCAGACCGCTGGTCATTGCCGGACCTTGCAGCGCTGAGAGTGAACAGCAGGTGATGGAAACGGCGGAGGCTCTGAAAAAGCTGAATGTGCACCTGTTCCGGGCCGGTATCATGKAAGCTACGACGTCTGAGCATC